>CAZVVP010000001.1:0-100558 GCA_964630515.1 uncultured Christensenella sp.
ACAAGGTAGCAGTATCGGAAGGTGCGGCTGGATCACCTCCTTTTAAAGAGTATTTAATAATATTCAAATTTTAAAAGAAGTCGCAAAGTTATCTCACGGGTATGCTTTGCATTTATACGACAAAATCCTATTTACAGTAAAATAGAATAGGTAAATAGGTAATTAATAAGCAATCTTTACTATATATTATTTAGTTTATGGATATAAAAAATCACTGTATAATTTACAGTGATTTTTTTTGTTTTCTAAGGACGCTTATTATATTTGTGTTAGATTGATTTAATTGTTAAAAAACAGCCACTTTTGTTTTAAAAAGTGGCTGTTTTGTGTCAATAAGTGTTTTATTCCTTTACTGGTTCATTATCGCTTAAAATTGGATTTTTTGACATATAATAATCAATAAGAAGTTGAGAATTTTTAGTATAGTTATCAATAACAAAGTTTTCTAATTTAGACGTGTCAGGATCGAATGAGTTGTGTATTGCTTCATAAAGTTTATTTTGCCCAGTTTTATTATCAATTTGAGTAGCTAAAGTTAATTCTTCAACTACTTTTTTAAGTACATCTGGAAAGTTATTGAATATAAACTCTAAATCTTCCAACTTGAATTTGGAATATTCTTCAATAGGATTACAATTCTGGATATCGAAAAGTGGTGCTAGTTTAAAATATTTCTCAGTTGTGTTTTCTAAAATACCGAAGTTATTGCTACAACCATCGGTTTCGCCGATTACATATCTGCTAAAGAGTATTTGTCTAACAAAATCTTTTTTTAATTCAGCCAATTCAGCGTTAAATTGATCTTTTCTTTCAATAGAATTTTCATCAATCTTTTGCTTATAATCTGTAAAAGCTTTTGTCAAACCTCCAAGTAGATTGGTTGTGGATTCGCAGGAAATTCCTAATGAGTCGTATAGAGTTTTAAATTTTTCATTCTTGCCAATAAAATCAACGGAGAGTAGAGATTCGTTACCATGTTCGTTGATGCATTTAGTTATATACACTGTGGGTACTTTGAAGAAATTTAGAATCTTGCTGTTATATATATCGTGATAATCATATTGCTCAAAATCGTATCTTAATACAGACAAGGTTTGTGGAATATAACCTTCTTTAATTAAGTCATTATATGGAGTTACAAAACTAGAATCTGCATTATATTTTAATTCATCAAATAAAGGCTTAAATAAGCCACTTTCACATCTATAGAATTGTTTGTCACGACCTCCATCTAAATCGCTTTCGATATAATCTTTGTAATAATATAGTTTATAATTTGTTGAAAGAGTTTGTGATGTTGGACAAGAAGAAATTGTAACATATTCTGATTCGTAATCAGTAATATCGTCAAAAATATACGGAGTATACTTAGTTGGTTCTTTTGAGTTTTCCGATTCCTTTTTGGAGCGTATTCTATCTATTAAAGATTTAATTATGCTCATCTTAAAAAACCTCCTTTTTGTCCATATCTCTTATTTTATTATAGCAGATATCCACAATTTGTGCAACTGTGTGTGTTCAATTAGCCCATTGGCAACAAATTGTGGATAACTTTAATTTAAACAAAATATCCAAATTGTGCAAATTATATTCATATACTAAATAATTTGACAATAATTGTTTTTTTTTGTAATCTTATCTATGATAAGATTTTTTATTTTATAAATAAAATAGTGGTCTTAAATTTTAGGATAAATCAAAAAGATGTTGACTATTATAAAGAATTAATAAATATTTGAAAAGTTATAGATACTTTTGGATATTTTGACAAAAATAAAATATATAAGGAAATGAAATTATGGAATATGAGTCTACCCAAGCAAAAAAATTAGTAAAAATGCTTGAGACAAGTGAGGCACAAGAAAAGGCGTATTGGTTAAGGAGGACTAGACGGGCAATATTAATTTGGTCGATGATTTTTGTTATCGCCACTTTGTCTGCAGTGTTTATCATACTTGGTCTTAACGAAAGAAATAAGTACGTCAACTTTGACTTGCATTTTGTTAAGTACTCTGACGATGCAAGCGAAGAGCCACAGATAGAGCATGAAGAAAGAAAAGCAAGTATCTATGATACAATTAAAAATATTGAGCTACCTAATGATATAGAAGGATATAATTTTAATGGAAAATATTTTAATTCTTCTAACTTTGAGGTGCTGGTTAATCCAGAAAGTAATATTGCTAGTAGTCTTACTTATGAGAAAGCAATCTATATGCAATACGAATTGGGGCACTATAGATTATCAATTCTAACTTCTCAAAAAGACAATGATATCTTTACAAGTGGAGATGGAGTGATTGGATATAATAAAACAATGTATGTTGTGCCATCATCTCCTATTGCAACAGATAATAATGCAATTGATAGATTCTTAGATGATAGGAAAGATTATATAGCTAACAATAATGTTGATTACATAGGAAATAATTTATACAATTTATATGCTTTGAAGTTTAGCGAAGTTAATGAGAGCAATAATTCAATCACAGATATTGACGGAAAACTAAACAATCATATTTTTGGTTTCCATATGTCCTACAAAGGTCAAAATGTTCAATATTATTTTTATGAAGTTGTTGTAAAGAACCAAGCTAATAACGCAATTTTTGAAACTTATTTGGTAGAAAAATATATTAATGGCGAACTTTCTGCAAGAAATTTCTCTAATAATTATGCAGTCCTATTAACAGACGAAGGAGAGCCAAAAGTTGAAACTGCTACAAGCGGGGATAAATACTATTTTACAGATGGCACTATCCTAGACGACAATTCTCAAGATAACGCTAACGTATTTAAGATGCCTGGACATGATGTAACAGTATACATTGACTGGATGGTTGATGATAGATATGTTATAGTTATGGATACAGTAGATGAGTATACATGGAATCGTATTTATTCTGATTACATAGTACAAAATAATAATTCTGATACATATCAAAATATTAAGGAGTCTTTTGGATTAGATTATAATACTCCTGGATATTTAGAAAATGCTAAGACTGATGGTGTGGATGATGACTGGGACCACTTGAAAGACAACTTAAGCGAATATTATAAAGAGAATGATGGTGTATGGGACAGAACAGCTGTTAAGAAGATTTCTGCAGATGATGCAAATGCTAATATTAAAACTTATTTAGACACTTATTTCAAAAAGGGTTATAATATTGCAACAATCAATTCTGGTCATGCTTTCCCTTATTATAAGTTCGGATATGAAACAAAGAAAGAGACTTGGCAAATTTATACTTATGATAAAGATTTGGGTAAGTATTCATGGGTTAATGTTGATAACACAACTAACTTAAATGCATATGCTCAAGATGTATGTATAGTTATTAGAGCAACATGGAATCCTTATGAATATTATCTGGAATTTAAGGATAGTGGAAACGCTGTCGGAACACTTAGTAATTTCCCTGGTTATGGAAGTTCTGGTGACTTTGGACGAAAACTTACAATGGACTTGGTTAATAATTTAGAAAGCAATACCACTAAAAGAGTTAGAAGATTGATTTCTGGAAGTGATAAAGATTTCTTATATTTAACCAAAACTGGTCATGAGTTCGTAGGTTGGCAATTAAATGGCAAACTTTCCTTTAATACTTCTGTTGGAGAAAACGGAAAAGGTTATTTCGATATTGACACAACTTCAGACAATAGAATTCATGTTATTGTAGAGAGTCCAACTTTTAAGTATAAAATTAATTCTTTAGATGAACCACTAGAAGTAGAAGCTACTAAGTTCCTAAATTATAATTACAACGATAATATTGATAATCAGAACAGAAAATTATGGAAATATGATACTAATTATAAAGGCAAAAGCTATACATTCTATTATTTTGGCACTAAAACAGAGTTAGAAAGTGGTGTTAATTCCAAGATGGAAATTCCTGTTGGATATTATGCTACAGATGGCGCAAAAACCACTTTGGAACTTAATCCAATTTGGAGCGTAATAAGTTATGAAATTACTGTAGACTTCAATATTGACAGCGCAAATGAGTTGGAATTGGGCGAAGCTGCAGGTGGTAAGACTATTTATGGTTTTGGCAATATTTATGGATTAGACGAAAGCTTTGATTATAACCCAAACACTGAGGGCAATCAACAATATGATGAAATAGTTACAGATAATAATGGTTATGAAACTGGATTTAAAATTATATATGATGTCAATACAGCATTCTATTTGCCAGGATATGAACAACTTTATCGTAGAGGATATAAGTTTACTGGATACAAATTCTACAAAGTGGAAAATGGTAACAAAGTAGAACTTACAGGTAATGATTATGTATTTACTATAGGTGAAAGTTCGTCTGATAAAAATATTTATGAAAAAGTATTGATTAATGCTCCAAGTATTGCTGTAGAAAGTAATACAACCAAGATTAATAACTTGTTTGATGAAATTATAGTTGAAGCACAGTGGGAAGCGGAAGTTTATAAAGTTGGCTATAATACAACTGCAACAGCTGATCAATCTACTAAAGTAAAATCTATTACAACACAAATTAACTATAACATGACTTTACAAACTCCTAACTCTAACATTACTCATTATGTTTGGGATGAAGACGTAGAGATTAATAATAGTGGAAAGTTTGTAAAAAATACTTATACTTATATTTTCCCTAAAGACAGAACAACTAACGCTTCTGCAGTTATATATGTTAAGCTAAAAGATATGTTCTCTAACTCTACATTTAGATTAATTCTTAATTTAGATGGAAAAAGTTATGAATATTCTAAAGAAGATTTGCTTGAATATATAGGAAGTAATTCAATTAAGTTTGAAGATAACTATTCTGGAATAAAGATTACTAAAGCAGAAATAAAAATTACTAAAGAGGAAATTGGTGGAGAGACTTATTATAAGTTCACCTTTGTTGATTTGGCTTGTGATGTGAAGTTTAATATTGACCAAATAGACTATGACTTAGTTGCAAATACATTAACAGATAGTATAGTAGGGGATAATGTTGATTCTGTAAGCATTATTAGCACTTATAAAGATTTGAAAGGAATTTATACAAGTAATCAGACTGCAAAAGACAAAGTTAATTTTGTAATAGTTAGAGACCCATTTAGTCTTGTAAAATATAATATCTATGACATGCTTAATATCAAGAAAGAATGGAAAGATGCTGGAATTGACTTAAAAGGTGGAGATTTAGACTCTGGGGTTTCAATCAATACAGTTTATGGAACTATATCAATGAAAGTTGGCGAAACTACTAAGATTCCACAATTGTTTAATATAGGTGCGTACTTTGCTAAAGTAGGAACTTTGGATATGAGTTCTAGTGCGGTTTTGACACTTGATGATATTGTTAAGGGCGACCCATGTTTTGATACATATGGAAATGTAATAGATAGTCCTCTAAAAAATGCAAAAATTCAAACATCTGTTGGTCATGAATTAATGACGCAAGAGCTTAAGAGTAGAATTTCTCATGGAATATTTACAAATAGCGTTTATATTAATGGTATAAAAGGAGTGGTTGTTCCCAATACCATCTCAACTGTAACTACAAATGGACTTACTTTCTATGAAAATTCTAGTCCAGTGGCATATTACACAATTAAGAATATGAATTACCAAATGCAGTTGACTTTCGAAGGCGATTACAAGGACTATTTCTCTACATGGAAAACTAAAGTAGCAAGTGGTTATGTGTTAAAAGATTCTACTGCTCAAACTTTTAAAACAAACAATAGTTCAGAATATATTACAACAGATAAAGTAGAAGTTAGTTTTGAATTAAACAACATTGTTCTTGATACAATCGAGGTTAAGATGTATACAAGACTTAGTCCTGGTGTAGAAAATCCTCAAGTAGGAACTCCTGCAGTAGGTTATAATGTGCTTAATTATGGTGATAAGGGTGAAGGGGATATACTAACTGCATTAATTAGTGCTGATAATACTGTATATAGTGCTTCAAATCTAACTAAAGATAAGGATATATACACTGGCACATATACCGCTCATTCAACTTTTGTATTTGAACCAATATTTACTGAGGAGTATAGTCAGTATAATGACAAGACTATTGAAGAGCAGAAAAATCTTATCTTGTATGGTCAGTATACTGCGCCTGAAGGCACAAAAGTAACGCTAGATAATGGATTGTTTGCAAACCTTAACTTTGATGAAGATGGCGGAAATGCTAAGTTATTAGAATATGACAATACCTTGTACATACAAGTATATGTAACAAAACTATCTAATGATAACCAAACTGGAACTAAAGATGTTTATGTAATCAAAGCAGACGATATTATTAACAGCTATGGTTTGACTTTTGGTTATTGGGTTACAGAGAATGGACAAACTAATGAGAATAAATTATCAACTAGTTTTGGTGCAATTACAATTAATGGTACAGATATTACTGATACTGAGAAAAATATAACGTATACCAGTACAACCCTTAGTGCTGATAGTAAAAATCCATCTAAATTACTATATGGGTATAATTATATATTCAAAGTTACACTAAATGATGATTATTCTAATAGTAAACCAACATTAAGGATTGAATTTAATAATAGTGAAAATACTACACTTAATTTCGACACTAATACAACCACCACAACCTTAGATTCTACTACTAATATTTTATTTGAGTATATTAGTGATATTGAGTATCAAATAACTTTAACTAATGTACAACATGACTTAACTTTGACAATTGAGAATGTGTATAGGAACTTAAACACATTTAAAATCTTAGGTTATACAAGTGCAAGCGCCGAAGAATTATCAGATATAACCACAAACTTTTTATTACAAAAAGATGAAGGTTTAGTTCCTATAAATCAAGATGATGTTTATGATTATACATACATGTATAAAGCAACAGTCGATAGGTTAATTAAATATAGTAGTGGTACATTTACTTATTATGAACAAGGCTCAGAGATAGAAAATATTGAGGCTTCAAAGTTGTTTACTGAATTTGTGACAGAAGAAGGTTATATTATTGAAGAGGCTGGTGGAGTTGAGCAGTTTATAATTGATAACTATACTGAGTTAAGGAAATTAACTGACGATAAAATATTTAAAACTTCTATTGCTATTTTGGTTCAATATAATTATGGAATGTATATACAAAATTATACCTATATCACTAATGCCAATAAAGGTACTGAGTTTAAAATCTATACAGAAGAAAATAGAGATGCCTTTGCGAATAATGGAGCAATTACTCTAGCAGGGGCCACAAAAACAGATTCTTTAGAACTTGTTGATTATTCTCTAGATAGTGCAATTAAACTAACTCAATCTACTTATGAATTTAAGACTATCAATATTGACTTAAATTTGAAAATAACTGTAAAACCAAAAGTGTTTACAAAGAATGAGCTTATTATGCCAGAAGATTCTGATTCGATACAGCAGTTTAATATTACTACTGTTTATAATAATATGGCAGTTGTTATTATGAATAATAATTTTGAAGAGTTTTCAGATGATGATTACATAACAAATGGGGCGTTAAATGAAAACATATCATATCAAAGTTATGCGTTTATAAGAATCAAATTAAAAGATGCATATAATCAACACTTGTCTTGGACCATAAAAAATGATAAAGGTGAACAATTAGGTTATGTTGAATTTGTTAATGGCGTAGAGGATGAAGGTAAAAGAGAGGGCGTAAGGGCTTATTATTATGATGAATATAATAAATATCATTATTACGCTGTCCTTCTAACAAGTACTGGAACTTCCGATTTAGGTATTACTATAGAGATCAACAACCCTATTAATACTTACGAAGCGCAGATTTTGGAGGGTAAAAATTCTGTAGGAACTTACTCAAAAGGAGAAGGTTCAGAAGTGGAAAATATCTTGTCCCATACTACAGATAGTTATATCGCTACAACTTCTAGTGGTAAGAAAAATGAATCAAATCTTTATGTTGTTGAATATGGACAAGATTTGTCATACAATGTAACAATCAGACCTGGATATGAGAAGTTTAAACTTGATATAACATCTTCCGGCTCTGGATATGTAGATCAATTCGTATATGATGGCGGAAATTGGAGTCACACTGGAAGTTCTTCTTCTAATATTAATGGTCAAGAAAATCCAAAGATAAATATCTCATCACTTACAAGTAGTACTAGTGATACCGGTGAGACTATCTATATATTTACAATTACAATTAATGACATTACAGCAGATACTCAAATTGAATTACATACCTTTGAGAGAAAAGGGTTATCTGTTAATGCAACAAATATTAGTCAAACTACCATAAAATCTCAAGCAATCGCAACTGAAGACGAAATCAATGATAATCTAAACGAAAAGCCTGCAGATACTAACTTTTCAACAACAACTACTGATCTTTATTATGGAGATAGTATTAAGTTAACTTTGACAGTTAATGCTGGTTATGAGAAATCTGGATTTAAAATTTTAGTTAATGGTTGTGCGTTTGAATTTGATGCAAAGAAGTATGTAGATAGTGAAAGAAACTTTAATGGAACATATGATGCTATAACAAATAGTACAATGTTGACTTATGGATTTAGTTCAATTTCTGTTGCAGAAACTATGACTACAGATTCAACTACATATGAGCCAACAATTACCGTAACAATCACAATTTATCGTGTAATTGCCGATATTACTGTTGAAGTTAGTGAAATGACTAAGAATAGCTATACTGTGAGTGGAACTGATACAAATGGAGTATGGGAATTAACAGAAGGAACAAAACCTGTTCAAGAAACAACACCTGTTCAAGAAGGAAAAGAGGCTCAGTTTAAAATAACTGTTCCAGCGGCATATAATATAGATGAAATTGAACGAATAACATTGAAATTAAACAGATATGCACAAGATTCAAATAATGAAGAAGCTACAATTGTCGTAACTGATACACCTATTAAATTAAACTTTAAGGGAATGAGTTATACTTGTGTGCGTTATAGTGCACCTAATGAAGATGGATATTTTATTATTACTATTAATGCATTATTGGCAGATATAGAAGTTAAACAAATAAATATATCTTTAAATAGTTATGCTATTACTGTTGGATATAATGAAAGTAAGGATTATTTAGATAATGTAGTTTATCAAACCTATTATTCTGCTTCAAATACTAATACAGGTTGGAAAAACTTAGTTGATATTAACGGCTTAAAAACTACAGGAAGTGGATATGAATTTAAAGTTGAACATGGCTATCATTCGTTAATATATTTTGAATTGACTGGAGGATCTTATTTTGATTTAAATCTACTTACAGATGAGAAAATTAACAAAGTAGAGATTAAAAATACAGAAAAATATGGCACCGACTATAGTCAATGGTTGATAGATAATTTCGATTCATTGACTGATATGGGTGTTAAGTCTAGTATGTTAAACTTTGTTTATAATGGCTCACATCAAGATAAGTTGCATGGAGAAAATGGCGTAAATAATGATAATGTAACATATTATTTTGTACTTATATTCTATTCTGTAGATGCAGATACAAAGAAAGAAATAAATTTAGATACATATTTGGGACAATCTAAATATTCATTTAAGTCTAATGAATATAAAGATGGAGAAACTACCGTCGTAGCTGAAGTTGAAAATTCGGATATTACTTACGATACCATAGAGTCTGGTACTTCAATAACCATACTAGTAAACGAAGCATACACTGCAAGTTCGATTAATGCAACATTTACAATTACAGAGCCTACAACAGGAGTATCTGATGATGGTACAGAATTAAGTATAATAGGCGGTAAAAAAGAAGTAAAATTTGAGTCAAATGTAGTTCTTTCAATCTCTTATGATAGCACAAGCGGTGTTATTACTATCACTTGGTATGCAGGTCAGTATTATGATATTGAGGTAACTTTTGATAATTTCAAGATAAATACTTATAAGTTGACTTTCGTCAATAATACTGATTATCAAGATGAGAATAATAATGTTAATTATGGCGTAAACTTGGTGTTCGATGATTCAGACTGTGGTTTGTCAAATAATGTTTATACTTTTAAAGCATATTATACAGATATAAATAATACTAAATATCTTGGTACAGATGTATATATTGTTACAATCACAACTAATAAAGGATTAGTCGATATCAAGGGTGCTAAAATCACAGATTGGACTACTTTCAAAGCAAAGTTTAGTGATGGCTTATATTATACCTACGATGATATAAAAGTGGAGATCAAATCGGTAGCTGATGATGTAGTTATTAACTGGAGTAGTAATGCAAACAAAGTTACGTATTTAACAACAGACTTGACTTTTGGAAGCAAAGATAATACTTTAACAATTGATAAAAAAAATATTAGTAATAAAGATGTAGAAATTAAAATCACAACCCAAGTTCGGAATTATTCTATTGAAATTAATGATACTGGTGATAGTAGTAATGAGTTTGAAACAGGGGGAGTGTCTCAATCTGTACAAACTTCTCCTGGTCTTAATCCTATAGTACAAAAAGATTATGCTTATAATACAATCATTTTGAAATATGTTGTACAAGCTGAGTATTTAGATGGTATTAAAGATACAATTACACTAGATGGGGAAGATTATATATATATAAAAGACCATATAATAATTACTGGTCCTAGTGCTTCTAATATATACTTTGTATTAAAAAATTCTGCTTATGTTAGTGGAGAGAGTGAATATACATTTACTGCTGTAATTGTTAATGGTTCTACAATTAAATCTAATGTTATTATCTTTGATGGAGATTATACCTTTAGCGAAACAGGTGGGGTAGATGTTCAGCCTTATGAATATACTCTAAACTATTTTGATTCTACTAACTCTTCTAACACTCTAAATGGATATACTCAAAGTTATGTCAATGAAAGTATAACTTATGATACAAATGAAGAAAATATTATATTATCAACTGAAATTAAAGTAAGCGATATTACTGTTGGTAATATTGTAGTTACAATTAGCGGAAGTTATATTTCAAGCGAAAGTAGTATCTCTAAAGATGGTACTAATTGGTTTGGTTCTAATATCTATATTCCTTATGGCTCTACAGTTGTTGTTGCTATTGTAATAAATGAAACTATTGCAGGAGATAGCTTTAAGAGTTCAACAGAATTTGATGATGGCGTACTATCTACTACAAGTGCTACAGATGGTAATATAACTTACGATGATGCAGATAAAAAATATACATATACTTATACTGCGGTAGATAATATAATAGCTAACCAAACATCTCAAGAAACTACCTTGAAATTAATGCTTAATAGATATACTGTAACAATGCCGGCTAATTATTTGAGTATTGCAAGTATAGAGAAAGGTGGAGCATTTATTTCTGATGTTGAGACTGATGTAACAGGAACAAATGCTTCGGGACAATCATTTGTTATTGAATACAATACAGAAATTGTATTGCAATATACTAATACTAGTAATATGGATTATGCGAATATTACTGGAGATTTTAAGCCTTATAATAATGAAACATTAGCTGGTGATTTGGTAATTGTTAATGGAGAATTAAACAATTATTACTATAATGGTGTAGAAATTGGTAGTGCATTCAAAGATGAAGACAAAGATAGTCATTATACATATACTCTAATTGCTGGTCAAGATGAAAATGTACAAAATGTAACTAGTTATAGTTTTGGCGTTAACTATGATACAATGAGATATATTGTTTCGTTTACAGGTATTGATAACTTTGAAAATTTTGATGAATATGTAGAGAATAATTTTGAAGGAATCGAAAGTATAGATTTGTATTTATCTTTAGCAGATGGTACTAACAAGAAAGTTAATTACTTCTCTAGTTCTCTCACACGTAACCTTATAGGCCCTGCTGATTGTGATTATACTGAGAACTTTGATCTAATTGAGAATATCTTGTCAGGTTTACTGTGTGAAAAATATATATATTTCTGTGTTTCAGATGCGGATGATAGTTATCCATATTATACTAACGATTATGAGTTAGGATTTATACTTAAAGTTACATTAAAAGATGGTTATGAAAGTTTTACAGTTATTGCAACAAATGGAGAAAAAACAAATACACGTTATGGTAGCTTAGATGATAATGGTGTAAATTTGCAAACCATATATTTATATAGAGAAAATGGCTTAATTGTTGACCCTCATCTTAATTTTGACATTAAAGCAGGAGATATCAACAATTATTCGGTTACTCTAACTTCTGAGAATTTGAAGTTTAGCGGTAATAATAAATCTATCACATATAATCAAAACCATGGTGCTAATGGTACATTCTCATTTAAATTTGATACTAATTATTCTAACGCTGAGTATTTCTATATACAGAATACTTATCCAAGTACTGAGATTTATACTTTTATTATTAATGGAAATAATATTAAAGATGGATCGGGGAATGATATTAATAATACCGTATTGACATTTGGTGGAGTTGGTATTACCATTGTGTCTGCAACATATGATGGTACAGTTACTATTAAGTGGATGATTAGTGACAATATTAGTAATACTTTAAAAGTCTATACCGATGATATTAATGGGTATAATTTACAAATTAATTTGGGTGATAATGAAGATAATAGAGTTACAGGTGTAAAATCTTACATTGAGGCAGAAGCTGAGAAGCAAGACTGGGCTCTTTCTTCTACAGAACAAGAAATCGCTGTTACTGCAACTGCGACTTTGGAATTTACTTTACAGACACATTATACTCAGACAGAAAAATTTAGATTTGTGCTAAAAAATGCTTCCGGAAATGAAGAAAGAGGAGAAGATAATCCTTTTGAAATTGAGGTTGGAACAAGTGGATCAATTGATACTTGGGTAAAATATAGTTGTACTAGAGATGGCGACACAATCACGATTACATTTAGTGATATTACAACCAAATTCTCTATGGAAATGTTAACATTAGCTGTTAATTGGTATGACATTAAGTATGATTCTTCAAATAAAACTTATATTGCTGGTTGGAGCGCTGTAAGTACAGCGACAGAACATTCAGATTATGTTACAAAGGTTAGTGAAGATCTTTATAGAGGACTTGGGACAAATTGTGCAAAGATAACCATTAAGGTTGCTGACGAGTATTCTCAACTAAATAATGCTATATTGACATTTGGTTATGGATCTAATACAATTACTTATAAGTATGAATATTATAACAATACTTTGCAGTGGAGAACTGAATCAACTGATGGTAATTTGCTTAGTTTTTCTTATAATACAAACGATCAAGAAATCACTTTTATATGGAGAATATTAGATGATCTTACAGTTTGCTTAAGTTCTGCGGATGAGAATACATACAAATTTGTCATTAATTATATAACTTATGATTCTAGTTCTAGTAGCTGGACAACTGCTACAACAACAAACGAGGTTAATATTGGGCATACTGAGTTAATTTATGATGCTTTAAAAAGGGAATACTCTTCTGTAGATACAGATAAAGAGTTTATGGCAAAATATGGTCTAAAGTTTGTAGGATATATTCTACAAAATGGTACTTATGGAACAAATTGCTTTGTAGGAGAAAATGCTTACATTAAGGACTCTTATGCCAAAGGTATCACATATACTGATGATACTACTGGTGTAGAAGTCTCAGATTTAACACTTTATGCCTGTTATGAGAGAGGAGATTTCGACATAGCGGTTCAAACCACAACTGGAACAACTTATGATAAGACAATTTCCTTTGGTCAAGATATTGCTTTTAATAGCACAAACGACTATGTTGTTGACAATTATGCACACTTTAAAGATTACAAATTCCAATATATTAGTGGCGTTAAGGTAGGTGCTGGCATTTCGTATGATAGTGCTAGTGCTAATAGTGTATTTACTAATGATGATGGTGATGATGAGGGTAGTTTGTTAGATAATTCTATTGTAAAGACTACAGATGATTATCTTGCATTCTTAAATTCTTATACACAACAAGAAACTGCAAATAAGAAGTTGGTAATGAAATACTCCGACACTGTGATAAATCTAACATTTAGTTTTGACGAAAATGTAAATCTTGGAATTACTGATTTGTTTACAATTTCAGATGAAGAACAGGGATATGTTGTAAATTATGATGGTACTTATAAGTATATTCCAGGAAATGTTGTTGATTCAACAACTAGAATTGGTTGGTTAGATAATGGAAAAACATATTATCAAGCTATTTCATTTGAAGAAACTGAAGGAATGAATAGTGTATATGTAATGTATATTAACGAATCTAAAGCTTTGGTTAAATATAAGGTAGCTAGTAAAGAAAAGATTACTATAATCAATGCTTCAGGAGAGGTTCCAAATGTTAGTGCTGGTGTATTAGAATCCAATACTACAGTTATCGACTACTCAGACTTAGCTATCTTGACTATTAATGGAGACAAAAACGGAAGCGTAGCTATTGCTGAGCAATACAATGGTTTAACCATGGGAATAGATGGTATTAAAGATACTGCAACATCAGGAAAATCATTAAATGCAGGACTTCTAGATAAGTATTGGGGAGAAGAGCTAGATGTGCATAAACTATTATCTAGTTCACTTAATATAGAAATTAAAGTTGTTGCTAGTAAGATGTTAAATGTTAATTTTGAGATTTATTTGCCTAATGGTACATATGAGTCTGTTAATAACTTTATGTATGAAGAAAATGAAAGCTTGGAGATTAGTAACGGTATTGATGATATTATAGCTAGAGCTTTTACTAATAGAAATATTTCTTTCTATGGTACAGATACAAGTAATAACTTAGTACTTCTTAGTTCTTACTATAAATTAGCAAAAGACTATACCGTTAAAAATAATGATTATTATACTAATTATGATTCAACAAATGGCTTTGCTAACTTTATTATTGAGTCCGCAACAGATTCGTCAGGTAATGACAAAACAGAAGAAGCTAAAAGTTATTTAAGCAATGAAATTTTGAATGCCAAAGGATTGATAGATGCTGGAATTACATCTATTACCCTTACTCTAGATACATACCAAATTAGAGGTGCGGAAGAAACACCATTTATAATAGAAAATAATGCTACTTGGGATGTTATTATGGGTAATGTGTCCAAGAATGCATATGTTAAGGACTTGGACGGAAATGATAAAGTTGAAGATGGTTCTACTACAGATGCTAGATATTACTATGCGCAAACTGAAGATTTGGAATTGACAGATTTGGCAGATTTAAACTATAACTTCTACGGTCATTATTATGGTACTTCAAGTACAGAATCGGTTGATGATGGAGCTGGCGGAACTAGAGAAAGACTTTATTCTACAATAAACAGGGTAGATTCTGAAGATAGCACAAACATAGACACAGCCCCTGTATTTGGCAAAATCAATGCTAATTCTAGTGTCAAAGGGCTAAATATTGTAGGAGATATTAGTGAGACTAGTCTTGGAACTGGTTGGACTGCTGGTAATTATTGGGGTAACTTGGCGGTAAGTGCATCGCATAATATAGAGATTAGTGATATTGTACTAGGTACTTCTGATGATATAACAACAACTGATGATGAAAGGGATAGTATTACTAGTAGCTATTCGCGTACTGGAGCATTGTTAGGTACTATAGCTTCAAGTGAAGATATAGATAATAGAACATTTACAATTAATAATATTGTTAATAACTACAATATAAATAGTACAAATAAAATGGTTACTAATGTTGGATTCATTGATATTTCTAATTATGGCAGAAAGGCAACAATGGAAATAGATAATGTTGTCAATAATGGAGATTTTAATGGTCTACTAGTTGCAGGAACTGTTATAGTAATGAAGTTCAACTGTACAGTATTTGAGGAAGATACAACAACAATTAAATATAGTTATAATGAGAATAGTAGCTTAGTTATATCTAATTCGGAAAATAACGGAGAGCTGATTTCAGATGATGGTAGTGGTTCAAATGGTCGTGTTGCTGGTATTGCCTATATTGAGAGTTCATTTAATGTTGTATTAGATAAATGTACAAACAGTGGGAAAATAACAAATAACAACAATTCATTATCCCAAACCGAAGATGATGATGGTAATGTTAGTTATACATTATCTTCTTATACTGCAGGAATAGTAGTTTCTAATGCAAATATCTTAACAATTAATAATTGTATTAACAAAGGACAAATTGAACATTCTCTTGTTTGTTCAGGAATCTGTGTTCTTACTAAAGGTAAAAACGACACCGCAAAGATAACAATAAATAGCTGTACAAATGAAGGAAAACTTATAGGTAGTGGCTATGTAACAGGAATTGTATTTAATGCAAAATTTACAGAAGATTTAGAATTAGAGATAAAGAATTGTGAAAATACTGAAACATTAGAGACAAATGACAACTTTGATCATGAAGACGGAAAGAATTTTTCTCATATTGCTGGTATATATTACGCACTAAACACTGTATTTAGTAACAATGTGAAGTTATGTAATAACACTAATAGCGGAACGTTAAAAAATGATAGCATATATAATTCTTTTATTTATGGTATATCAAAATCAAATCACGATATTATTATAGAAGGCTGTAATAACGAAGGTGTTTTGGTAAACGATGGTGCAAGACAATCTGAAATATATGGCATAGCTTGTGCTAAAGGCAATGCTACATTAACCAATTGTACTAATAGTGGAACATTTACTCATGGTAAAAGTAGTAATGTATTGGATACAGCATCTGAAATGTATGGTGTAGCATATGTAGGCGGAAAAGGTACTATACAAGGTTGTAGCAATAGTGGAGAGTTTAATCACTATTCTACTGGTTACACTATAATGTGTGGTGTTGCTTACATTGAGGGTGAAGGAAATCTATCTAGTTATACCTATACTGAGAACGGATATGATACTACAGTTAATTGTACTAATAGTGGTGCATTTAATAATTACTCAAACAATGCGCTTATTGCTGGTGTTGCAATAATTGACAACAATGGTACATTAAGTAATTGTTACAATACACAAACAGGCGAGTTTAATAATTATAGTTCAAGTAGTACTGAAGCGGCTAGTGACAATTTAGTAGTTGCTGTAGGTGTGGCTTATCTTACAGGCCAAGCAACATTAACCAATTGTACTAATAGTGGTGCATTTAATAACAACATAAATTGTAAAGCCGAAATGTATGGTGTAGCATTGGTTGAAAATAATGTTGCGACCTTAACCAATTGTTCTAATAGTGGAGCATTTAATCATGGAACAAGTAGTAATACACTAAGTACAGAATCCAAAATGTATGGTGTAGCGTATGTTTTTGGAGATGGTACTTTGACAGGTTGTGTAAATAATGGAGAGTTTAATCATTATTCTACTGGAGCTACTACAATGTGTGGAATTGCTTACATTAGTCGAGATGGAGATGTTTCATCTTATGTGGATTGGACGAATATTAGTAATAACGTTTATTGTATAAATACTGGTTTATTTAATAACTATACAGGTGCAGGTAAGTCTACGATGTATGGTATTGCATATATTGGCGGTGTTGGTGAATTAACTTACTGCGATAATAGAGGAGCATTTAATCATGGAACAAGAGGTACTACATCAAGTGCAGAATCCGAAATGTATGGTGTAGCGTATGTAGGTGGCGTTGCGGATCTAAACTACTGCGACAACGAGGCAGATAAGTTTAATCACTATTCCACTGGAGCTACGACTATGTACGGCGTTGCTTGTTTAAGTAACACTAATTCTGTAAGTAAAGTAAATGGTTGTTCGAATAAGGCTACATTTAATACAGGCGATGGAACTTCTAATAAAACAATTTATGGCGTAGCGTATATTGGTCAAGCTAGTGCTCTATTCAATTGTGGCAATTATGGTGCTGTTAGTGATGGAAATACCACAGATTACTCTAATTTGACATACTATCCTGTGGCGTATATTGGTACAGCTGTAGGAGATGAAACTACCAACACGTTTACCTTGAGTAGCATATCAAATGGAAAAGTAGATACTACTAGTAACAGTATAGTAGCTGCTAGCTTCCCTAAGGATTATCAATTAACTGAGAGAAGGGATATTGTAACAATTGGTACTTATGATAGTTCTATTAGTACAATTTATGTATCAAGCTGTGAAAATTACATAGATTATACTTATGCTAAGAGTGTAACAGCTGCTGTGGCTGGTGTTATTACTATACCAAATATATCTGGTCTTGAGAATGTGAGTGTTTCTGGTTGCATAAACTATGGTAATATTACTGCTAATTATGCTAGTGCTGTTGTAGGTGTTGTTAGATGTGAGGCTGATGTTAAGACAAAAATAACTAGCTGTAATAATGGTACAAATATTACTTATACAAAGAATGGCGTTGAGGTAACTAATATTAGTTTGACAACTACAATAGGTAATATATTTGGTGTAGCACAAGTGATGCAAGCAGACTCAGTTAAATGTTGTGTTAATTTTGCAAATTTAATTTGTAATGACACTGATAATTCTGGTACTTACACATATACAGACGAAGAAAATCAACATGTAATAGTAGGTGTTGTATATGCTGCTGGCAATATTGGAGAAATTAGTTTCTGTGCTAATGGAGCAGGTAGTGGATCTAAGATAAGTAGTACTAGTAAGAACAATATTATTGCTGGTGTTGCTTATGCTGAGAATATTGACAAATGTACAAGATATGACAGTACAACAACAACAAACTATGGAGCTATAAACTATATGAATATAGAAGTTGCTAGCGGTGAGGGATTGTCTAGTACTACTAACAATGGCAAACAATATATAGATGGTTCTATAATAGCTGGTTGTATTATACTTAGAAATGCGATTGTTGACACTACTACGTGGTATCAAGTTAAAAACAGTGGACAAATCGGAACTGATACTGGGTATGGCGTTATTAATTCTGGCTGTATCATTGTAATGCATGCGTATACAGATACAGCTAAGACTAGTGAGGCTACTAGTGAGCAAGTTGAAGGTAAGTATGCTGTAGGTATAGGTGAAAAAGTCGGAGATTATACTACAGATACAGGAATAATTAATGAAGGTGAGATTGCTCCAACATCAAATGATGCTATATATAAAGATCAGGAACTTCTATACTTCTTAGATTATTCGATTAATTATGAAGTTGTTGAAGAGGCTGAATAATTATATAGTGGATTAAATTAGAGAGATTATTTCTTTAACAATTTTAAAAAAAACTAATTAAAAAAAGAAAACAAAGTTAATGTGCAGGCTTTGTTTTCTTTTTTTTGGGGATTAAAGGGAAAATATTAAATATTTAAAAGGTGGGGGAAAATTTAAAAAATGTAAATTAGTTGGTGAAAATAGTGATTATTTAATTGTGTAATTATTTATTTGTTTATGTAGGGGAAATTTGTTAAAATATATGTATATATGGGAAGAGGCGTTACAAAGTCTTTTGGACAAGGCTTTGTATCAAGTGCAAAAATTTTTTGCACTGGAGGGGAAAACCGCTTTTTTGTCAAAAAAAGGTTTTTACGCCTCTTCCCTTATCTTGCTTGAGTTATATCGTTTACTTAAATTGGACATATTTATATAAAGGTTAAAAAAATATGATAACATTAAAGAATTTAACTAAGAGTGTAATAAGAGACGGTCAAGAAATTGAGGCATTGAGTAAAATTAATCTTCAGTTTGGCGATACAGGTCTAGTAGCAATTAAAGGCGGAGTTAGGGCAGGTAAAACCTGTCTTCTAAGGGTGCTTGCACAAGAGGATACATATAACTCTGGAAATATGTTTGTTGACGGTGTGGATATTGGACTTCTTACAGACAAAGAGATTCAGAATTACAGAACACACTACGTTGGCATGGTTACAAGTCAAGATGATATTATGCCTAACTTAACGCTTGCAGAAAATATGTCGCTTGGAACAGCGTTTGGTCGAATCAAGCCAAGTAGTGAAACTTTGGCTGCATTATATACAAGTTTAGGTTTACTTAAAGTAGTTAATGTTCCAGCACATAAATGTAGTAAAGAAGAGAGAATTTGTGCGGGCTTTGGAAGACTTCTTATTAAGAGTCCTAAGGTTATGCTTATTGACGACATTGACAGTGGACTAGATGTCGATTCTTCACTTCGTATTTGGAGAATATTAAAAGAGGCAAGTGAGACACATCTAGTAATTGTGGTGTCTGATAGTGATCCATATATTTCTAAATTTGCAGACAGAGTTATTACTATGGATAATGGTAAAGTAACTTCTGATGTTGGTAGTGACAAAAAAACTCAAAGCAATGTTTTAGAGCAAAGCATGATTGATAAATCTATATTTGTTAGAAAACATAGATTTACATTCTCAGCTGTATTTAAGACTATAAAGCAAATGTTAATTTCTAATTACAAGTCCATGATAAATTCAATGGTTTTTGCTTTCCTTTTAGTTATTGGATTTGTGCTTAGTAGCACACTTTGTACATTTAATACAACTCAGACAATTGCAAAGTCCAGCAAGGAGCATGGGGACAAATATATTGAGTTTTATAAAGAAGCGGATAATGGGACAAGAGAAGCATTAAACTACGATTCTACTATAGAAGATACTATTATTGCTGTTTTGCAAAATGAGGATTTAAGCTATTTTTGTGCAAAACATGAGATTAACTGGCAGACGAATATCTTAAAAGATTTCCAAATGTCATCACTAATTACAAATAGTGAGGAGTTGGAGAAAGGTCAGACTAACAAATTTAATCAAAAAATATTGGCAGGAAATTATACAGGTAGTGGGGCATTTGTTAACGATGAGAGTCATGGAACAGATGTTGTCATCTCCGACTATGTTGCAGAACTTATAATTAAATATGGGATTGAGTATGGATTCCCAGCTGGGCAAAACCTTTCTGGTGGGTTTAGAAATGTGGAATTATATGAGATGCTTGTATCTACTAGTAATCAACAAAATGTCAATTTTGAGATGAATGGCACATCATATAATATTGTTGGAATTTATGAGACAGACTTTGATAACTATGTAAATAGTGATATGAGTGTAAAATCTGGCATGGAAGATATATTTGAGTATAATTTGGCTAATATTTACTCAGTTTGTCATGTAAATACCAATTTCTACACAATTAATGCACGTAGAGAGGGAAGTATTACAATTGCAGGTACTAGCATTGGTTTCTATTCTAGTGCGGAGAATAATCATACTAAAGAGTTGTTACAAAATGATGTAAAAATTGTAAATGGTGCTAATGACCCATATATAAGCAAAATTAAAGAAAACTCTGCTAATTTTACAAAAGCAGTAGGCAAAACTTCTAACTATGTATATGTTTCTTGGGATATTATGCAAAAAATGATTAGTAGTTATCTTAACACTAATTATGATGCGGAATATCTTGTAAATAACTGTACTAGTGTGTCTAGGTTACTAGGAGAGATTCAAGATAGATATAGAATCCAATTTGGTGGTTATGATAAAATATTTAATATTTCTGCAATAATTCCAGATGTAGATGTGACTAATACAATAGTTGTATCTGGAAAGAAGCCTAGTGAGACAGCTGATTCAAGTACAAGGTCTGCGTTTGAATATCTATACTTATCAAAAAATATTACTACAAATGGAGTTGTAATGCCTGTAGGCTTATTTAATGTGAGTGAGATTGAGAATTGTATCAAGACTATGAATTCTTTAGGATATACAATTAACACTCTTGCAGGGGAGACAATTTCTGGCGTAAGCGATACTTTAAGTAATTTGAGAGTAGTGTTTATAATTGTAGCGCTTGGGGTCGCAGTTTGCTTAGTACTTCTAATGATTTCTTATATAAGAAAGTTATATATGAGAAATACTAGGACAATTGGACTTCTTAGAAGTTATGGTTGCACCAAGTATAATATAAGCTTTACAATAACTTTGCTTGCAATGGTTAGTGTACTTATAGCAATAATACTAGGAACATTTGTGACTTGGTTGTTTACTCTTATTGGAAATGCCTTAATGATGTCATCTTATGTATTTGCAGTAAGTATATTTAGTGTTAATATGTTAATTGTATCTATATTTGCAATTTGTATACTTGGAAGCTGTGCTATAATTGCTCCTTATGTATGTGATAAATTCCAGAATTTGCAACCTATATATATGATTAATTACGAAAAGACTTTTGGTAAAAAATCTAAGAAGAATAAAAATGATGATGAAGAAGAAGAGTCTAGTGAAGATGGCGTAGAGGAAGTGAAAGTTACAGAATCTAAAGAGTCAAAAGAAGAAAAGAAAGAAAAGTAATATTAATAACACTGGCCAATATATCATTTGCATATAGTGCCAGTGTTTTTTTGAAATTATATAGAAGAATTTGGGACAAAAGTGTTGACAAGTATGATTTTGTCTGATATAATTTCTTTCGTAAAATAAAATTTGGTCTTTGCCAAAGACAGCAAGTGGAATTGATTTTCCGTAAGTCTTGCCGAGGGAAAGTGTTGATTGGTATATTTGGTTTTGTCCTTATAATCCTTTGATGCTTCTATTGGCATTAGAGGATTTTTATTTTGCAAATAAGGGTGTAAAAAATAATATAAGGAGAGACTATGAGCGCAAATTTGGACGTTAAGAAGAAACTTGTTGCCGATATTCAAGAACAACTAAAGACTGCAAATAGCATGGTGTTTGTTGATTATCGTGGCATTACAGTTGCTGAAGATACTGAATTAAGAAAAGCTTTTAGAGAAGCTGGTGTTGTATACAAAGTTTTCAAGAACAGACTTCTTATGAAAGCATTAGACAATATCGGTATCACTGGCTATGATGCTAAGAATTTCGAAGGCACAACTGCTGTTGCTTTCTCAACTGATGAAGTTGCTCCAGCAAGAATTTTCTGCGAAACTGCTGAGAAAATTGGCAAAATGGAAGTTAAGTTCGCTATCGTTAATGGCGAAATCATGGACAAGGCACAAACAGAAGCTTTGGCAAAAGTCCCAAGCAAACCTGTACTTATCTCTATGCTTATGTCTGTACTACAAGGACCTATGTCAGCTATGGCTAGGGCTTTAAATGAGATAGCTAAGAAACAAGCGTAAGTTTACAAAATAACGCAAAAATTAAATTATTAAAAAATTTTTAAGGAGAAATTAAAATGGCTGATTTAAATAAAATCGTTGAACAAATCGAAAGCCTAACTGTATTAGAAGTTAGCGAATTAGTAAAAATGTTAGAAGAGAAATTTGGCGTTAGTGCTGCTGCTCAAGTTGCTGTTGCTGCTGCTGGTCCAGCTGCTGCCGCTGCTGAAGAAAAGAGCGAATTCAATGTAATCTTAAAGGAAGCTGGTGCTAATAAGATTGCTGTTATCAAGATCGTTAAGGAAATCACTGGTCTTGGTCTAGGCGAAGCTAAAGCTTTAGTTGATGGTGCTCCTGCAACTGTTAAGGAAAATGTTCCTACAGAAGAAGCTAAAGAGATGGAAGCTAAACTTAAAGAAGCTGGCGCTACTGTAGAGCTTAAGTAATTCTAACTTATATTAAATTTTACAAACCAAATAAACACTATACTATGGAGTATAGTGTTTATTTTTTGTTTTTTTAAAAAAAGTGTCTTAAAATTTGCTTAAGACACTTCTTCTAATTATAAGCTTGGATAGCTTATTTGTTTGATTTATATTATTCTGCGACTACATTACAAGCTAATTTAATTGATACAGTCGGGTGTAATTTCACAGTAGCTGTATACTGTCCTACTTGCTTGATTGTATCAATATCAATCTTCTTCTTGTCAACATCAAAGCCTAATTTGGATAAAGCTTCTGCAATTTCTTTGTTAGTGACAGAGCCAAAAGTTTTGCCGGTTGCTCCACATTTGATTGGAAGAGTTACTATGACATCTTTCATCTTTTCTCCCATTTCTACAGCTTTTAGTCTTTCTTGTTCAGCTTTGTATGCGTTGCTTGCTTGAGCTTGTTTTGCTTCATTTAGATTAGTTGCAGTTCCTGCCAAAGCATAGCCATTTGGGATTAAAAAGTTATTAGCATAACCATTATTTACTTCAATAATTTCGCCTTTTTTTCCTTTGCCTTTAAGGTCTTTAAGTAAAACAATTTTCATAATTTATTCTCCTAAAGTAATATTAGTATTTATTTTAGCGGAAGTGGAAGTTATTGTCAAATAATTTTGTTAATAGGAGTATATCATTATTCTTAAATTTAGCAAGCATATATTCTAACAATATTGAGAATAATAGAAATGTAAAGGAGAAATAAAAATGGATTTGAAATGTAAGAAACTTAATTGTAAGAATAACGACAGATATTCTTGTATGAAAGATTGTATAAAAGTATCTGACTCTGCTGAGTGTGACAGCTTTGAAAAAGCAGATAATTTAGACGAAAAACAAAGACAAGATGTAAGTCAAACAATGTTTGAAACAGCTCCAGATTATCACCCATACAGGCACAAAAGAGAAGTGGATATTGAGTGTGGGGCAGACTGTCTATTTAACAGTAATCACAAATGTAGAGCAAACGGAATAAGTGTGTGTAATTGTGGAAAAACGCCACTTTGTACAACATTCCTTAAAAAATAAAAAAAATTATAAGTCAATAATGGCTTATAATTTTTTTATTCCTTAAATTTCGATTGTTTCTAAGTAATCAAGAACTTCTTTAATCTTAACAGCGGCTTCGTCCATCTGTTCTTTAGTGTGAGTCGCTGTATAGCTAGTTCTAATCAAACTTTGTCCTTCTGGGGTAGAAGGTGGAACTGCAGGATTTGCATAAACTCCACGCTCAGCAAGAAGTTTGCAAGCAAGGAAAGTCTTTTTCGCATCATATGTATAGATAGGGATAATTGGGGTGTTGTCAATCTCTACAATTTTTACACCAAGTGATTTAAGTTTTTGTCTCATATAATTAGAGATATCAAGAAGTGCTTTAACTCGTTCTGGGTGTTCTTTAAGAATCTTTAAAGACGCTCTTGCACAAGCTACACTAGCAGGGGTGATTGATGCTGAGAAGATAAATGGACGGGAAGAGTGTTTAACGTAGTCAACAACTTCTTTCTTTGCTGCCATGTATCCGCCAAGACTTGCTAAGGATTTAGAGAAAGTTCCCATATATATATCTACTTCATCTTCTAAATCAAAATACTCTGCAGTACCTCTTCCATGTTTGCCAAGAACTCCTAGTGCATGTGCATCATCAACCATTATTCTTGCTCCATATTGTTTAGCAAGTTTAACAATTTCTGGAAGTTTACAAATATCACCACTCATACTGAATACACCATCAGTAACAATTAAGATACCTTTGTCTTCTGGAACTGATTTAAGTTGTCTTTCCAAATCTTCCATGTCGCTATGATTGTATCTTAGAAGTTTGGCATAACTAAGTCTGCAGGCATCATAAATACTAGCATGGTTTTCTTTGTCGCCAATAATTACATCATTTCTTCCAGCGATTGCGGAAATTATACCTAGATTAGACTGAAATCCTGTACTAAAGGTCATAACTGCTTCTTTGTTAAGAAACTCTGCCAACTCTTCTTCCAAAAGTACGTGTTGGTCAAGAGTTCCATTTAGGAATCTTGAACCAGAGCAACCAGAGCCATATTTCTCTAGAGCTTCAATTCCTGCTTGAACTACATCTGGGTGAGAAGTAAGTCCAAGATAGTTGTTAGAACCTATCATAATAGTTCTTTTTCCATTCATTATAACTTCTGTATCTTGACCTGTTTCTAATGTTTGGAAGTAGGGATAAATTCCTTCCTCTCTAATTTCGTTTAATAGTGTAAATGAGCCACATTTGTCAAATAAATCCATTTGTTAATTTAATCTACTTATGTAAATTTGAAAGTAGATATCTCCCCCTTAAAAAATATTACTAACTCAAACATTATAACATATATCAAAGTAAAATCTAAGTAAATATAAGCCACTTTTTATTTATTTTAACAAAAATTGAATCAGAAGTTTTAGAATATAAACTTATAGTTCTTGCAAAATAAAATTAAGTACAAAAATATTAGTAAAAAGTATTTTATTGTGGTATACTAAACTAAACTATTAGTGTAGGGAGTGTCTATACTAAAATAGCGAAGGAGAAATGGAAAATGTTTAAATTTTTGTTAGATGGAGGCGTAACCAACGAAGGCTCTACCATCTATGGAAAGTTTACCGACTTTTTGTATGGTATTGCTAAGAGTTTAGATGAGACCACAATGCTATTTATCGCACTTGGTCTTATTGTGTTGATTACTCTAGTTATTGTAATAGCCAGAAACAATACTTATGAGAAGAAATTAATGAAGAGTATTAAGTCAACTAACAAGTTTCTTAATAAGAATCCTTATGTTACAGAAGAAAATTTAGTAGAGTTAAATGCTAAGATGAAGGCTTCTCCTAAGACTTTGAGACATAGCTGGCAAGAATATATGCTTAATAGGGAGAAATTGCCTAGTGAGTATATGAATACAGAAACTGTTATTGACCACCCATGCAAAGCAAGTGGATATAAGACAAGTATTAGGATTTGTAAGAACTTATATATAATTAGTGCAATTCTTATGGCTCTATTACTTTTTAGCCGTGTTCTTGCTAATTTCAGCACAGAAGAATTATCACAACTTCAAACAAACCAGTTAATTATTAAATCATTATTTGACGTTATGTTAATTCCAGGACTTCTACTATTTGTAGGCTTTATAATAATTGCAATTTTTGAGTCATCATATGCATCATTCACTAATGATTTGTTTTATGAATACAGAGAATTTCAGGGCTATATCAATAAGGCTTGTACAACAATGCCACCTTATATTGATTACGAAATTCTATTTACTCAGAAGGAAATTAAAGAAGGTATTTCAGTTCTTCAAGAATATCTTGACAAGAAAGCTATTCAAGAGCAGAAAGAGAAAGAAGAGAAAGAGCTAGATGCCAAGAATTATGAGAAGTTTGACTTTGACGAACTTGGAGTTGAGGGATCTATTCTTCTAGAGCGTGCAATGACTGAATGTGAGAAGTACTTTAATATCAAAAGAAATTTGGTCGAAAGACGAACAAGTAAAGAGCAGGAGATTGCCAATTATTCTAAGAATTTCGATGAAGTAACTAAAGACTTTGAGAGAAAGTCTCAGACTATCAGAGAAAGTATGAACCAAATTACAGAACAATTAAACAACACTTCTGTTAAAATTGAAGCAAACTATTTAAAGAAAAGATATGATGAAGAGCAACAAAAGTTACAACAATTAGAGAAAGACCATCAATTATCTGAGGCAAGATTTAAGAAACAACAAGCTGAACTTCAGGAAGAGTTAAATGCTATTGATGAAGAAGTTGAGTCTAGAAAGAAGAAACTAGAGACAATTATGCTTTCTGAAGGTAAATCTTATTCTAACAAAATTTATGGACTTATTAATGATATAGTTAACAAACAAAATGAACCTCATATTAAAGAAATGGAAGAGCAAAAGAATGTAATGCAGAGCGAAATTGATAACATGAGACAAAAGATTGCGTCTTATGAGGTTGATATTAATGCTAAGTCTGATAAGGTTCAAGAGTTAGAGAAAGAGTTGGGTCAGAAATTAACACAGATTGAGACTATTGATAGTGTTAAAGAATACTTTGGTTCTGATGAGTTTAGAAGAAGAGTATCAACTAGCGGGGCTAAAGAATTTGAAGGTTATGATGACTTAGATAGGCTTCGTGCTAAACTTCTTCATGCAGAAGAACAATTAATGCTTCTAAATGAAAACAAAAATAATTTAGAAATGCAGACAAAGAGTTTGGCGAAAGAATACGATTCTTTGAAGAAACAAGAAAGTGATTTTAAGAAACTTAAGGAAGAAGAGGATAAGAGACTAAAAGAAGAGGAAATAAAGAGACAGCAGGCACAAAGTAAGAAGCAAGAGGGCGATTTGGAGAATATAGACTTTGACCAAGTATCCAAAGATATGATAAAGTCTGCCACAGAGCAAGCTAAGGAGAAAAAAGAAGAAGTCAAGGCGGAGGAGCAAAAGAAAGAAGTTGAAAAACAAGAAGTTAAGAAAGAGGCTCTTTCCAAAACAGACAAAATGAATTCTTTAAATCAGAAGAAAGCTAGCCTTATGAGTTCCTTAGAGAAATTAAAGAAAAATACAAAAAAATAATTAGATATTAATTTACAGATATACTTTAATTAGTGTATCTGTTTTTTTTCTAAAAATCATAAACAAATAATACAATTAGACAATATCTTAGAGTCAAGACTTTAGTTATTTATTTGACTTTATATTCATATATTTGTATACTAGATTAGTGATAATTTTTTTAAAAAAGGTTTGAGTAATTATATGAAAAGATTTAATAGAGAGAATTTTACAATAGCAGGGGCAACATTTAATACAAAGAATGGTCTTATTACATTAGCTATTTCTGTAGCTTGCTTGGCTTTATTTGTTGCTTTGGAATTGTTTGGTGTAAACTTTAGCTGGTATGGACTCTTAATGGGGGTAAGCTTCTTACTTGCGATTGCTTTTAGTTGTAAATATTGCGCATATAGAGACTTGGATAGTAATTTACCATATGATTTAATTTGGTTTATTTTTCCTTTAAGTTTAATTGGTGCTAGATTATATTTCTGTATATTTAATGGAACAATGGACTCATTTTTTGATTTTTCAGGTGGTGGGCTTGCTGTATATGGCGGAATTATAGGCGGTGCTATTGGTCTTATTATTTGCTGTTTGATTAAAAAAGTAAATATTCTTAAAACAATGGATATTGTCGCTCCAGTGTTGATTCTTGGTCAAGGAATAGGAAGAATAGGTTGTTATACAGCTGGGTGTTGCTATGGCTTGGAAGTGGAGAGTGCTTCTTTACAATGGTTTCCTATTAGCTATTTTGTATCAGGAGAATGGCATTTGGCAACATTCTTCTATGAATTTGTGTTATGTATAATTGGATTCTTTGTTCTTGCATATTTACTTCGTAAGTTCAAAGCTACAGGACTTATTACTTGTTCTTATTTATTCTTCTATGGTATTGTAAGATACTTTACAGAGAGTTTGCGTGATGTTAATGCACAATTGCAACTATCTAACGGAACTCCAGTATCTTTGATTGTTAGTTTAATATTGCTTGTTTTGGGTACAATAGGTATTGTAATAATACTTTTAAAGGAAAGAAAAAAGAATAAAGTTTGAAAAAAACCACCCTTCAAGGAATAATAAATCTTGTAACGCTGATTATATACATTTTGTATATTATATTGGTTGGCAAAATAGAGAAATTTGCTGACAAAATTTGGGCAGTATATGTGTTAGGATATTTTGGAATGCTAAGTGTGATTATGATTAGCAAATATGTTATCTATCGCAGGCCAATAATGATATACTTTGCGTGTATATTTGTTTCATATGTGATGCTTATATTGCTATTTATCAATAACTTCGAAAGCCTTATTTATGATAATTTTGGCTTATTTGTTATGATTTCTGGCATTATTTCTATGTTTTTTTGGTTAAAAGGCAGAAGTTATATACATTTACGCTTTGGAATGTTTGCAATATTACTTGGGCTTGGGTTGGTTATATTATTTAATTATGTTTTTTAGTGAGTAGGTTATGGCTAAATTTAATATTGAAAAAAGTGGTTATAGTATTAGCGAAGTAGATGAGTATATTGATTCGCTTACTTTGAAATATGAGAAAAGATTGTCTGAGAATAAAGACAAACTTTATGCTTTGAAAAACGAAAATAACCTTCTAAGTACGACATTAACTGAGGCAAAATTAAGAGAAGAGGAGCTTTCTAAAGCTCTTGTGTTTGCAGTAGAAAAGTCAGAACAGATTGAGAAATCTTCTAAGAAACTTTATGAGTTGGAAGTGAGAAGAATGAGACTTTTGTATGTAAGGTGGAAAGAAGTTCTTGACATGATGGATAGAGACACTTATAACGGCTTAAAAAATGGCAAATTTGCATTTAGTTTGCAGGATTTTGAAAAAGATTTACATAGTGTAATAGAACAAAATGAGTTTTATGATAATAAGCAAGGCGAAAACGCAACAATTAAGGATAATTTAAAAGAAAATAGCAGTAATTATGTTAAGAATTTACTCAACAGAATGGATTATTTAGTTACAACCACTACCAATGCAGAGACCAAGAAAAAGGCTAAAAATAAAGCTGTAAAGAAGGTTAACGAAAATATTAGCGAAGAGACAAAGAAAGAAAACACAAGACTTCTTAATATTAATAGAAGGTTTAATAATATTTCTGCCAGATTAGGGCTTGCCAGCGGAAGTGCAATGTTAGACGATAATATATCTGACGATAATGCTTATTATAGAAACATTACTAATAAAATTGATGAAGATGTATTTGATTTAGATGCAGTGTTAACTCCTAAAGAGGATTTGGAAGAGATAATGAAAGCATTTGATGATATTAATTCTTAAAAAAAGTGTATTATTTATATTAAAAATATACAAAATACTTTACAAATTAACTTTAAGTATGATATAATACCTATACTATTGAGATAAGAAAAGGTGTTGTCACCTTTTTTTGTTACGAAATGTATTGACATATTTGATATAATATGTTAAAATTTCAATCGGTAAAAAATTTTGTAATTAATTTGAAGGAGAACATAACAATGAGAGAAACTATTACTTTAGAATGTACAGAGTGTAAGAATAGAAATTATACTTCTGAGAAGAATAAGAAAAATACTCCAGACAGAATCACTGTAAATAAGTATTGTAGTTTTTGTAAGAAACATACTGCTCATAAAGAAACTAAGTAATTGATATTTTTAGAAGTTTCTTTTGGTAAAAATACATGTTGAATATGTAATACCTAATAATCTTATAAGGAGTCTATAATGGCTAAAAAAAATAAAGACAACGCATTAGTTGAAGAACAAACAGAAAATACAACAAAGAATGAAAAAGTTAGCAAAGATTCAAAGAAAGACAAAGACAATAAGAAAGCAAAGAAAAACCAAAACAAGAAAGGTGTTAAGCAGAAATCTAAAGAGCTTTATAGTGAATTAAAGAAAGTTTCTTGGCCATCTTTTGGTAAAGTTGTCAAAACTACAGGTGTTGTTTTGCTAGTTGTTGTTGTTTGTACTTTGATACTATTTGGTGCAGATAGATTGTTCTATTGGTTGTTTGGTTTGTTAATGGGTTAAGCTGTAAAAAATTTATAAAAGGACAAGAGAAATCTTGAGTATTTAAGTTATTATGATAGAAGATAAGAATTTTGATACAGAGACAGTTGTAGAAGAAAAGGCACAAGATGTTGTAGAAGAGTCGATTCCTAGCGAAGAGGTTTCTACAGTGGAAGAAGAAACACTTAGTCCAGAAGAGCAAAAACGTCTTCAAGAGATTGAAGAAGCGAAAAAAGATGCTAAGTGGTATGTTCTTCATACTTTCTCAGGTTATGAGAATGTAGCAAAAGAAAACTTGGAGATTGTTATTGAGAAATATAATCTTCAACTTCGTATCTTTGATATTGTTATTCCTTTGGAAGATGTAGTAGAAGAAAAGAATGGCAAGAGAAAGATAGTTACAAGAAAGTTAATGCCTGGATATATTCTTGTAAAGATGAATTATGGAGATGATATCTGGCACGCTGTAACAAGAACTAGAGGAATCACAGGTTTTGTTGGACCAAAGGGTAGACCTTTGCATTTGGGCGAAGATGAAATAAGAAAGATGCACCTAGAGAAAGTTGCAGTAGTTAATACTAACTTGAAAGAAGGCTCAAAAGTAGAGATTCTAGAAGGTGCACTTGGTGGCTTTATAGGAACTGTTACATCTATTGATGAAAGCAATAACAAATGTCGTGTTGTTGTTGAGATGTTTGGAAGAGAGACTCCAGTTGATGTTTCTCTTGACCAAGTTAAAGAGATTAATTAATCAAAATTGCCCTATTTGATTTTACTAATTTTTTGGAAATAGGGCTTAAAAGCTAATAAAAAAGTTAGGAAATATTTTGGTTGTAACAACAAAGGTTGTGCAATATTATAGCCTAATATTTTAGGCAAAAAATGTGGGAGAAATGTAAATCTATTAATGCATTTTGTTTATACCACTATATGCCACGAAAATGGCAGGAGGAAAACGCTATGGCAGAGAAGAAAGTTAGTGCAGTAGTAAAACTACAATTACCAGCAGGTAAGGCAACAGCAGGTCCACCAGTAGGTTCAACACTTGGTCCTCATGGAATTAATATCCCAGCTTTCACTAAAGAATTTAATGAAAAGACAGCTAATCAAGCAGGATTAATTATTCCAGTTGTTATTACTATTTATCAAGATAGAAGTTTTACATTCATTCTTAAGACTCCACCAGTTGCTGTTCTTGTTATGAAAGCTCTTGGAATCGAAAAAGGTTCTAGCAATCCTAAGAAGAATAAAGTTGCAACTATTACTAAGGAGCAAGTAAGACAAATTGCTGAAACTAAAATGCCAGACCTTAACGCAAGTAGCATTGAGAGTGCTATGAGCATGGTTGAAGGTACTTGTAAGAGTATGGGCATTACTGTAACAGAATAAGATTACAAAATTTAAGTGGGAGAATAAAAAATCCATTTTAATTTTATTCGATTAACCACAAAAGGAAATTGAAAATATGAAAAGAGGTAAAAGATATTTAGAAAGTGCAAATCTTGTAGACAAAACTAAATTGTATGCAGTAGATGAAGCACTAGACTTAGTAGAAAAAACTGCTAAGGCAAAGTTTGACGAAACAGTTGAACTTCATGTTAAATTAGGTGTTGATGGTAGAAATGCTGATCAACAAGTTAGAGGAGTTGTTGTACTTCCTAACGGAACAGGTAAGAGTATTAGAGTTTTGGCAATTGCTAAAGGTGATAATGCTACTATCGCAGAGAAAGCAGGTGCTGACTTTGTTGGTGCTGAAGAAATGATTGCAAAGATTCAAGGTGGTTGGTTAGATTTTGATGCAGTTGTAACAACTCCAGATATGATGCCAGCACTTGGTAGAGTTGCTAAAGTTTTAGGTCCTAAAGGTTTAATGCCAAACCCTAAGAGCGGAACTGTTACTACAGATATTAAGAGAGCTATTGATGATATCAAAGCTGGTAAAGTAGAATACAGACTTGACAAAACAAACATTATCCACGTAAGAATTGGTAAAGTTTCTTTTGGCAAAGACAAGCTAAGAGAGAACTTTGATGCTTTGATGGACGCAATTGTTAAGGCTAAACCAGCTGCTGCAAAAGGTACATACATTAAGAGTGTTGTAGCTAGTAGCACAATGGGTCCTGGAATTAAAGTAGATTTCAGATAAGAGAGAAGAAAGGCTATATTTTTAATCACTCAATTTTGAAACTAGTGTAATAATTAAGAGAATTAGATAATAAACAATCTATTTCTCTTTTTTCTTGGCTACTTTATGCCGTGAAAGGTACTCGGGCATCAGAAGAAATGAAAACACAATCGAAAAAGGCTGAAAAACGACAAACAAAGTGTGTAAGCACAAAAATCGTTTCTCTGTCTTAACCAGCAAAAGAAAACTCATTTCAGAGACTCTTGTCAAGTGTGCCATGGAATAAAGTAGCCAATTTATAGAACAGCAAAAAGCGAAAGTGTGTTACGTTCACCAACACTTTCGCTTTTTGTCTGCTTTAATTTAGTTTATAGGCGTGTGCTTGTCTGTTCGAGCGAAGCGAGAACACTTGTATATGACAAGCACACGCCTAAGTGCCAATTGCAATTTTCTTCAAAAATTTTATAATTTTTATAGCAGAAAATATTTAGTATATGTTATAATGTATTTGACAATATAAGGAGAATCATAAATGAAAGCATATATTAGTGTAGATATGGAGGGACTTGCCTATGTTAATCATTGGGACGAGGTTGATAAGAAAAAGGAAGACCATAAGTATTTTGCAGAAGAGATGACGAAAGAGGTTGTGGCTGCTTGCGATGCAATCAATAATTTTGATAAAAATGCTGAAATTTGGGTAAGAGACGCACACTGGAAAGCAAGAAATATAATTCCCGACAGGTTGCCAGACAATGTTAGGTTAATTCGTGGCTGGGCAGAGACTCCTGAGAGTATGGTTGAGTGTATTAATCAATCCTTTGACTGTGCCATGTTTATTGGTTATCATATTGGCGCCCACTCAAATAAAAATCCTTTAAGCCATACAATAAATTCAGACGCAGTTTCATGGATAAAAATCAACGGAGAATTTGTGTCAGAATTTGATATTTATGGACTTGTTTGTTCATATTACAATGTTCCTGTTGTGTTTGTTTCTGGAGATGAGGCTCTTTGTGAACACATAAATAAAAATTATCCAACAATTAGCACTCTAAGCACAAATAGAGGACTTGGGAATGCAACTATTAGCCTTATTTCATCAAACAAAATCAGCGAAGAAATAAATAACAAAATACAAAAGAGACTTAATGCTGGTTGTTTTCAAAAAATGGAAATTCCAAAAGAAATCACTATGCAAATTCGTTTTAGCGAACACAAATATGCGTTTGCAATGAGTTATTATCCAAATGCAAAAGTAGTTGATGAATATACAATTTCTTTTAGTTCTAACAATTTTTATGATGTATTGAAGTTTAAATATTTTGCTTTAAAATTTTAAAAAATAAAAAACAACTTTATCAATAACGATAAAGTTGTTTTTTATTTCACTAGTTTCAAAAGTTAATAACCTTCGTATAGTCTTTTTTTTTGTAAATGGACATAATTCTACATATTTTTCAAATAATAAAAATAGGTTATGAAATTGCAAAAATATTTGTTATACTAAAGTTAAGAATAATATTTATTTGAGAAATGAAATAATGGAGAAGTTGAAAAGTTTTAATTTTAGATTAATATTATTTATATTAATGTCTTTAATGACAGTCTTTTTTGTAGGGTGTTCTGGGAGTGCAAAGATTAATTATAATAGGTTAAATTCTACTGATACTGCAAACGAAATTACATATAACTGGTATGTAAATGACACAAAAATTGATGATTTTGACAATAATCAGTATTTTGCTGAGTATGAATACAATTCTACAACCTTTGCTATAAGTCTGAAATATCAGATAGACGGTGGGGAAGAATTGACTCTTGACGGCCAATACATATCTATAACTAACTTAGAGGGAAATGCTACAGAAGTTAAAGAAGTTGGTGCATATATTGTGATTGCAGATACTTCAACTTTAGGCGAAGATGTAGTGGTGGCAAATCTAAATATCAATATTTCTAAAGTAGAAATATCTACAACTTGGACTTTGCCCAATAGTGCAGAAAGTTTAGAGGGTTATGATGTTTCAACTTATAAGATTAAATATGTTGAGGGGGCAGACTTAGTAGGTGAAATTTTCGCTAAAACTCAAGGGAATTACAACGCAAGTGAAAGTGCAAGTTATATTATTGAATTTGGAAATAGTGTTATAAACACGATTACTGAAGTTGGAGAGTATATCTTAAATATTAGCGGTTATAGTGAAGATACTTATAATTTATCTAATGAAAAAATTAGATTAATTATTGCAGAAGAAATAGAGCTAGCATGGGAAATTGATGGGGCAAATTCAACTCAAGACAATAATTTTGAGATAGAATATCGGGCAGAAGATTTGTATAACAAAATCTTGATAACAAATCAAATAACTAAGTATAATTTGGTTGTAGTGGATTCTAATTTGCTTGAAGTTGCTGAAGTAAAGAATGTTGGAAAGTACACTTGTACGATTGTAAGTGACTATTATTATTTTATCAATAATGGAAAGACTTTGGATATTAAGCCTAAGAAAATTTATGTAGTTGCTGATGAGATAAAGATTAATTATTTGGATAAAGTTCCAAATATTTCGGAACTAACATACAAAGTCTATTCTTCTTATGATGTGTCGGTTATGGCTAATAATGTTTTACTTTCTGAGGATTGGGCTGATAATATTAGAGCAACACTTAATTATAAAGATATAACAAGACAGGAGATTATTACTGAAGTCGCTAATTGGTCGTATGATATTGACGGAGTTTTGGAGAAAAATTTTATTATAGAATTAGAATCTACTGTTCCGAAAGCTGATAACTATGTAATAGAAAATATTAGTGGAAAGTTGCAAATAACTCTTAAAAAAGTAGAAGTGCGATTTATAAAGGATAATAACCAAGCGACAACCAAAACAAGAGAATATTATCAAACTCAAACTGTACCTTTAAGTGAAGTAAGCAAAATTACAGCAAACTTTAACGAAGGTAGAGCTTTGACTTCTTGGTATAAGAGTGGACAAGTTGTAGATTTTGAGAATTGTGTTTTGACTGAAAATACAACATTTAATATCTACTCAGTATATTATATTTACTACATGGATACTGATGATAAGGCAAATGCTAAAACCATAGCTACTGTACCATATGATAATATCAATAATGTCAGTTATCCAAAAAGTTCTCATATTACAAGTGGCAACTATTCTAGTTATACAACTTTGCCAAGTAGATATGCTTACAGTCTATATGGCTGGATAGATGGTCAGGATAGTCAAAATAAACCAATGCAAGAAAACGCTCAAGCAACTAACAAATCCAATACAGTACGTGATATATATTTATACCCTTATTTTGAGCCTTTTAAATATAAAAATATAATAATTCAAAGGCAAGTTATTGAGAAACAAATCGTTAATGATAATGGTGAGATTGAAAAAATACAAATCATAGAAAAGGAAAAAGAAATTCAATTTACTATAGAGGATTATGACAAGAATGAGTATGTTAGCTTGGAAGTATGGCAAGTTGAGGGATATCAATTCTTGGGCTGGTATTATAATGGAAGTATTCTTAGTGACAATAGGTTTAAATTCTCAGACTTTATAACAAGCAGAGATAAAGTGCATTCCTTGTATCAAGATATTATGAGTGGGAAAGTGGCGCCAATTGTATTAGAGACTAAATATGAAATACAAAAATGTGTTATCACTTTGATGGTTGGTGATAAGACATTAACAACTCTATCATTGGAGATGGGGGACAGCTTAGATAAAAATTATTTGTCATCATTGATTGATAGAAAATTTGGATATATATATATTATGGGTGAAGTACCTAGTACTGTTACCAATACAGCACATATAATCAGAGTTACAGAGTTCCCTCTTCTTTATGTAATAGCTGGAGTAATTGTCTTGGCGGTGATTGTTATCATAATAGTACGACAAACAGTTATAAAAAGAAGAAATGATATAGAAAAGAGCAAACTAGATAATATATTTAATAGGTTAGAAAAGTAAAAAAACAACTTTGGTTTATTGGCCAAAGTTGTTTTTTAATATTAATTCTCAGACTTTATAATTTTCTTTATTTCTTTTAAGTTTTCAAGGGTGAAGTCGCTAGATTTTAGTTCATTATATGCGTCGCTAAAGGCTTTCTTTACTTCTTGAGAATAGTCTTTGCTGTTTGCTACATCTTTCATTATTTCTGAAAGTCTTACAACTTCTTCCTTAGTTGTAAAGTCGATTTCTGCAATTGTTTTTTCGATAATATCAAATTTGAAAACATTAGTATTCTTTGCCATAATTGTATCCTCCATAAACTAAACGAATGGTTTTGTCTAAATACTCATAGTTTTTGTCAACAAAATCATCAAAAGAATCATTCTTCTTCTTAATATTAAGCAAGAAGTAATTTTCGATAATTTCATAACAAGAGTCTGTTTTCTTTAGTACGTGTTCTTTAACCTCTTCCATTATATCATATACTAATTGTAATACACTTTGGTTCCATTTGTCAAGTATGTCTAGAGAAATAGTTCGTTGTTTTTGTTGTTTTGGGGATACAAAACCGTCTTTTAAATCATTTCTTTTGGTGTTGACATGGTTTTGTAAGTTTGTGATATTGGTGTTAAGAAGCGTGGTTTTTAATCTTCTTACGACTTGAGAATAGTTTTCGTAATATTCCATTTCAGATGTGTTTTTTGCAAGTGCGTAAGTATCCATTAATTCTTCATACTTTTCTTCACAATAATGACCTAGTTCTAGCTTAATTATTTGATAAATGTCTCTTTGTAAGTCGTTTTGGATAGTATAAGTATCTTTATAGTGAAAAGTTATTTGTGACATATTTTGGATATACCTTTTTAAAAATTTTTTAGTTTTCGCTTAATATTTCAAATAATTTTATATCAAGTGGAGTTACTTTTCCGTTCTTCTTTTTTAAATATTTTCTAACTAATGCTTCGGAATTTTTAATTTTTTCAGAAATAGATTTTGGCAACTTGATTTTTATAACATATTTGTTTTGGAGTATTGCTTTTTCTTTTCTGTTTCTAAGCTTTGGCTTCTGAACTAATTCAAAGTTATATGCTTCGTTGATTTCTGCAATCTCTTCATCAGATAAGACTAAATGACCAACACGCACTCTTAATTTTAGACCAACTTGCAAAGAATTAATATCTCTGCCATCTGTTTTGTATTTATTAACTAAATGATCTACATAATTTCTTGGAGTTCTTAGTGATAAGTTAATTTTCGCCAAATCTTCATTTAAATTTGCTATCTGAACTTCTGTTAAAGGTAGGCTATATGAGTTAATTCTTTTCTGAATAGCAAGAAGCATTTTGCTTTGAGTTTTTTGTTGTTTTTCATCTAAGATGATATCTATATATTTTTTAGCATTCTTATAATTAATTACTTCTTGTAATTTTCTTTCTTCTGCAGTTATTTCTTCAGAGTTGTTATCAGAGTCTAAATCTGGTAACGGTTCTTCTATTAACTTAGCTTGTTGTGGGATAGAAACTACCTCTTCTTTTTCCTCATCATCTTCTAAATAATCATAGTCAGAGTATTCTAGCCTAACGGTGGAAATTTGGCTTATATATGAGTCTTGTAAATCACCATTATAGCTATTTTCTATATATTTAGCAAGTTTAACTTCTTCTTCTAAATAATAGTTCTCTTTGTTATAGTATTGATATTCCTCAACTCTTTGGGTTAATTGATGAAGACTTAATTGTTTGATAGTTAAATTTGTTTGAGGATTATCAAAGAGAGGTTCTCTGCCTTTTTTTAATTCTCCAGACTCAGTTATATAGAATTCGTCAAGCAAATCAAATATCAAATTACTGTTATAGTTAACTGCAAGATTGATTTGAGCATCAATTGGTAGATTGATAATCTTTTGTTGGATATTTAGGGGTAAAATAGGCTTCATTTCGCTTGTAACAAGTACACCATGAAACAACTTACAATCTTGAATTTTTTGCTCAAATTCTAACTTTTTTGTAAGTTTGATATATGAGAATTGGGTAATAAGTCTTGAATATAAATCTAAGTTAAATTTTGCGTCGATTGAGGCTTGATTTTTATATACTCCACGTACAATATCTTGTAAAGTGTCCTTGACAGCTTTTTTGTTTTTTGGATCTTCAAATTCGTTAACAATAACTGCGTTAATAAAGTCTGCCACAAAAAATTGTTCGGTTGACACAATATCTGTTCTGTATTTGTCAAGGGTGCTCTTAACTTTATTATAAAGATAGATAAAAGAAGAAGTCTTTATTTCTGGAAACTCAGATTCGATCCTTTCTACAAAAAGTCTTTCTGTTGATACAACATAATTAGGAATTTCGTCTTTTGCATCAAGAATTTTGAAATAATTGTTTATTTCTGGCAAATTTAAGCAAAACTCTAATTCTTGACAAATTTGCATCTTTGCAAAATTTGTTTTGGCTTTTAGCAAAATTTCATTTAAGTTAATTGCTCTGTCCATTTCTCCAAAAATATCACTTCTTTTGAAGTCTTTATAAGTAAAAGAAGATAGCAACTCTCTTTGGATTTTGTTTAAAGTATCATTTGTGGTATCGGGATATTTGTTTGCATATAATCTCAAATAATCTTGAACAACTGAGTTGATATTTGACTTCTTATGTTCTGATTTAAATTTAACAAAAGCTTTGGATAGAGAGCCTGCGTTGTTATGTAAATAATCGTTTGTAAAAGTGTCGATATTAGATAATTGATTTTTAAATCTTGGGTTTTGTTTTAGAAGTTCTTTTAGAGTATCTAACTCAACATCTTCTTCAAAGATTTTGTCAGTTATCTGTCTTTTGTAAATGATTGAGTAGATAAACTCTTTTTGCATCTTGGTCAAAGCTTCAGGGGTGTCGTATTTGTTATTAATCTTTTCTTTGACCTTATTTGCTTCTTTTTCGTAAACTTTTATCTTTTCTGACAAAATACTGTTGTCATAGATAATTCCCAAGGTTAAGTTTTGATAGGTGTCATATTTACGAAGTTTTGAATATTTTTTTAAAATTCTTTTTTGCAATATTCTATTATTATCTTTTGCGTCAAAAGAATATTTTAGAGCATTTCTATAAGTTAATATATCTCTTTCAAGCAGGGATATTTTTAATCTTATAGAGTTCAATTTCTCAAAAGCTTGGTCAATATCTGCTTTTGTTGTATTCTTAAAACTTAAGAAATTTTTAATATTAAAAAAACGGTCTCTATGCCTATTTAAGATATATTTATTGTAGTTGAAAGTTATATAATTTGACATAAATGGCATATCTTTGATAACATTACTTGCAAAAAAATCTAAGCTTTCTTGTCTGAAAAACTTTTTCATTTTTGGCTTAGTTTTATTTCTTCTGAAATGATAATTGCCTTTTTGAAAAACATTATCGCTATTTTTAAGAACAATTTTCATAACATTTTCCTCTTAAATTTTTCCATTTTTCATCTAAGTTTCAAAAAGGAGTGAAAAAGAATAGAATTCACCCATTTTAGTTTAAGTAATTTTAACATATTTATAAAAAAATACCAACAATATATAATATTGTTGAAATTTTACAAAAAAAGTTATGTTTATTATAACATAACTTCTTTATTTGTTATTCTTTGTTCTCAAGAATATTGTTTAAATGGAACATAAATTCTTCTTCGGTTATTTTACCTTCAGATTTTAATATTCTTAATTGGCCAATTTTCAAACTCATTTCTTGCATAGAAGGGTCTTCTAAGTTTGGGAAAGTTTTGATGGTTTCAGTATATGCAACTTTGTTTCTTTTCTGATAATTGCTAAGTAAAATTACAGATAAACAATTAAGTACAAAAGGAATCAAGGCAAAGAATCCAAATAATACAAAGTTTGCAATCAACTGGAATGAGCTAAATATCAAAATTACAGAAAGTCCAGTTATTTCTCTAAATTTGTCAAAATTATATAGAGCAAGATAGATTTTGTTAAAGTATTGATTAATAAAGAAACCTACTAAAGTTATAAAAGGCAAAAGGAAAGCAGTTGTCATTGTTAAGTTAAATACACCAAATGTTGAGAAACTTTGGACTATTTGAATATAATTAAGTAAGAATTCTATATTAATTGCACTTGCAATGAATGCTATTGCAGTATATATCAAAAGTATTAAGCTAATTATTGTGTTTGTTTTGAAATAAACTTTCAAAAATTTTTGCATTTATATTATTCCTTTATACAAAATTCTTTTTTTTGTCTATACATGTTATCATAATGGGAATAGTTTGTCAAGTTGGTTAAATCATAGTATGTGTAAATATATTAAATTGTTATTCCATTAATTGTCATAATTATTAAGAATGCCATGTAGGCAAGGTATATTCCAAGCAATGTTAAGCCTTGCCAACGATAAGTTTTTTGTTTTAAAACCATAGGTAAAATAAATATAAGTGTAGAAATAATAGCTACTGGAAGACTAACTACCAAAGTCCAGAAACCGATTGATATACCATTAATTCCAGAAATGCAAGCCGAAGTACCAATTATAAGAGTTATGTTAAGAATATTTGCTCCAATTACGTTTCCATAACCCAAAGTATTATTCTTCTTTCTTAGAGATGTAATAGTTGTGACTAATTCTGGAAGGCTTGTGCCAATAGCGACAATTGTTAGTCCTACAACAGATTCGCTTATGTGTAGAGAGTATGCGATAGAAGTTGCACTTTCAATCAATCCATAAGCTCCTGCGCCTACCATTGCAGCGCCTAGTAAGAAAAATGAAATTAATTTGCCGTATTTATCTTCTACAACATTATTTTCTTGAGTGTTGGGTTTGTCTGATTTTTCTTTAGCATAAAGCTTATCGTATTCTAATTTGTTTTTAATTTCTTTCTTGGCATCGGCTATGTTTACTGCCATGAAAATTACTGTCATAATTATAAGTAGAGCGCCTTCAAATAAGTTCAGTTCGCCGTTTACTATATCTTGCTCAATTCCTACACAAAAAACTCCAAGTAAGATAAGGCTAAAGATAAGCATGTAATTTTTGAAATTTGAAGTTTTATTTTTAATTATTGTTGGTGCAAAAATCAAAGAGATTGCACATATAAGACTAGTGTTGCAAATTACGCTTCCAAGTGCGTTACCAATTGCTAAATCATATGAGCCTTGAATAGATGCGATTGAGCTAACAATAAGTTCTGGCAATGTTGTCGCTAAAGAAACGATTGTTGCCCCAACTATAATGGTTGGGATTTTGCTTTTTGTAGCAATCTTAATAGAGGCATCGACAAATATGTCTCCTCCTTTTATTACAAGAATTAATGCTACTATAAATAGCGGAATTGCGATATATAATTCCATATTATTTACTCCTTATTAATTTTCACTAATTTTTTCATCAAGGAAGGTTGCTTGCATATCTGATAGGTGGAATATTAAGCTTGTAGGGAAGGTGTAGAAGGCTGGACTTAGAGAGTAGCTTCCTCCTTTGATTCTGTCGTCCATAGCTCCCATGTGCCAATTAATTGCCATAGCTTCTTCTCTTGTTAGTTTGATAAATCCGCTAATAATATATACAGATTTTTCTCCATGTCCATAAGGAAGAGAGTCTGAAACTGTGAAATAAGGTTTCTGAACCCACTGACCATCTACTTTTACATTACGGAAATCTGTTTTGTAAAAGTCTATCTTACAGACATCGTGAAGTAGTCCTATAATTGTTGCGCTTTCTAAACTTAATTTTTCTTGCCAGTTTTCTCCAAACTCATTTTCTAAGTTTCTAGTAAATCGTTTATATGCTTTAATAGAATGCTCACAAAGTCCGCCTTCGAAATTAGAGTGAAATTTACTACTAGCTGGGGCTACAAAGAAATCTGATGATTCTAGATAATTTAACAAATTTTCAGAGCCTTGCCTTTGTATATTAGATTTAAAAATTTCTATAAATTCCTCTTTGGCTGTCATAACAACTCCTAATAATTTTCTATTAAAATATTTTAGCATAAATATGTTGAAAAACCAAAACATTCTAAGCTTTTATTTTAAATAGTATTTAAAGATAGTAGTAATTTAGTTTTCAGAATAAAAGAAGGTTTGTAAAAATAATATATTGTATGGAAATGATAATAATTTACTCAATTATAGCGGGTGTTCTAGGGACTGGAATAGGTGGAGTGCTTGGTGTTGTTATTGGGGAAAAAGGTTCAAAATTTATAAGTGCAATTCTTAGTCTTGCTAGTGGAATAATGCTTGCTGTTGTTTTTTTTGATTTAATTCCTGAAGCGTGTGAAATTTTTGAGGACAAAATGGTGACCTTATTGGGGCTTTGTTGGGGAGTGGTTATTATGGTTCTTCTTAACAGAATTATTGACCATTTTACCAACAAGGTTTCGGTCACGATTAAGGCTTTGAAAGGGGATAAAGAAGCAAGCTATAGAAAGTTAAAAAATGCTGGAATATTTCTGATGCTTGCAATTGCTTTGCATAATATACCAGAAGGAATGGCGATAGGGGCTAGTGGTGCTGTTGAGCATAGACTAGGGCTTACTTTGGCAATTGTAATTTGCCTTCATGATATACCAGAAGGAGTTGCTATTTCTCTTCCTTTAAGTGTGGGAAAAGTTGGAAAAGTGAAGTCAGTTGTGTTAACTGTTATTGCTGGACTTATGACAGTTGTGGGGTGTGTTATAGGGGTGCTTATAGGAAGTGTATCTACAATTTATAGTGCATTTTTTCTTGCATTTGCAGGTGGGGCAATGCTACAAGTAACCCTTTGTGAAATGATACCCGATGCGTTAAAGTTTAATAAAGATTTGTCAAGTTTCTATTATATACTTGTAGGAATATTTCTAGGATTTGTTGTGAATATATTGCTATAATATTTGGATTTTTTGACAGTAAATATATTAATATTGACAATAATGTGTCAAATATAAACAAAAAACTCACACTGAATAAAGTGTGAGTTTAATTAAATTGATTCAAAATATCTTACAAGTCTACGTTGTGCCGATTCAGTTTTTGCATACATTATCCATCTAATTTGAGCAATATTTTTACAATGCCCTTCTTCGTCTTTTTCTAAAATAAGGTTAATCTTGTCACCGTCAGAAAGTCTTGTATAAATTGGAGTTTTTGTAGGGTTATCGTTTAGGTATGCATATTTTACACTAAAGCCAAAGTCTTTGTGAATCTTAAATGCAAAATCTAAAATAGTAGCGCCGTCTGCTATAGTTATATCTTCGTCAGACCTAGTTTTTACAGTAATATATTTAGTAGAAACATCTTCTGTGGAATCGTCCAAGAAGCTTAAATCAATTCCGTCGCAAGTTCCGTTTCTGTAAGTCAAATAGTCCTTAAGGTTAAAAATAAATAATTGGTATTTATTTCTATATTTATCACTTATAACAATATAATTTCTATTAGTAAAAGGTTCAATTCCATAGCCTGTAATTTTTACATCTAATGCACTTTTTTCACTAGTTAGAAATTTGAAGATGAAATCGTTAAGTTCTTTTTGAGTTATGTTGCTGTTAATTGTAATGTATAATTTTGTTATAGCAAATTTATTTAAGTAACTTTGCTTGATGTCTTTAATCGATTTAATAAACATTGTTTCTTTGATTAGGTTAAATGTCTCAAGTTCTGTACAATGTTTAATGGAGATTTTGTGTAAATCATTTTTGTTTTTACTCTTCTTTAAATATCTTGTTAAAGTGTTAGTAAAGTTAAGTTGTAGTTCATCAAAATTTCTTTTGTTGTATGTAAAAAATTTATTGTAGATTTTGTTAAAATTTTCTATTTCATCGCTAAATCTAATCTTAAAGCATTCGTTTGCGATTTGTCTATAGAACCAAGAAGATTTGAGTATGTGGATTATTGGAATAAGCCATTTCTCAGTTTCTTTGATTTTCGCTAATTTTTTGTATGTTGGAAAAGAGTGTATTGTTCTTAAATTGTTTAGTCTATCTGCAAATTTAATATAGAAAGCATATAAATTTTCTTTACCAATACTGATTAATTTCTGATATGTTTGAGCTTCTTCTATAAATTTGGGAAATTCATCTTCGCTAAACTTGTCAAAGTCTAGTTCTATTGCGGTCACTGCGTCTACGATTTTTGCCACTATTGGATTAAAATCGTTACTCATTTCTTTAATAGTGTAATTGCAATCTTCCACTGTGTCATGAAGAAGTCCGGCACACAAAACATTAATATCAAAGTCTAGTCTGTTGAGAATTTCTGCAACTTGAATGGGGTGAAGAATATAAGGCTCTCCACTTTTTCTAAATTGATTCTTGTGAAGTTTGCTTGCTATATCATAAGCTTTAACAAAAAGTCCAATATCTACTATTTGTTTTCTCTTTAAATCGTTTAATATATTTTCATAGATTAATTCGTAATTTTCCATATTTTTTACTCATCTTTTATTATTCTATAGTAGTCGTCGTCTTCCATATTAGATATTTTTGCAAATCTAAACATATTGGCATCAATTAAATCTGTGACAATTGCGTTTAAACTATTTTCTACAATTTTTTTCTTTTGTAAGGTTGTTAAATCATCTTTCAGTGTGTCGTTATTAATATATAAATTTTTGAACAGGTTTATTAACTGCTCCGCTTCTGTTTCAACGTTTATATCGCTTACTCCAAGTGCAAGCAAATTATATATTTCGCCATCGGAAACTTTTAATATCTTTTTTGACATAAGTGAGAATTGTACGCAAGGCATATGTTCTCTGCCACGACTTACTGAATTAACAGTTCCAAGTCCGCCCAAATATTCGTTGTTGCTAGGTGGGTTGTTTAAAATCATTAGACTTTGGTCGTTTAACGATTCGCTTTTTAGATAAATAAAAATTTGTTTATCGCTTGCTTCTAGTCGACCAATATACATTTGTTCCAAATTCTTATGCAAATTTTCTTTAGCTTTAGATGAGGACAAACTATCTAGTTTGTTCTTTAAGTCTTCAGCTTCGTCTCTATTTTTGATAAAGTTGGCGTATGTGATAAATTTCTCACTAGATGGGTCTTTTATTATAGATAAAACAGCATATTTTAGAGTATTTTTGGAATAACTACTAACTTTTCCTTTGTATTCGCCACTATTGTAAAAGTATAAAAGATAAGAACCAAGAAATCTGTCCATTTTTGTATTAGTTGTAGGCTTTGTTTCTAACATTTTAGACAAGTCTGATTCTAGTAAATCATCAATATCAACACCAAAGTTTTCTTTTAGCTTGATCAAAAATGACAAACTAGGTTCTGCTTTTTTGTTAATATAATTATTGATACTTGCACAGCTAGTGGTTGTTTTTTCACTTAATTGTTTTTGGGTTAAATTGTTTTGCTTAAGTAAGAACTTTAGATTGTTATAAAATATAGTCAAATTTGTTTCTATCCCCATAGTTTTCTCCCTTTTGTGTTGATGATAATAGTATACCTCAAAATGTTGTAAAAATCAACTTATTAAATATAAATTCATTATTTTGAATACAAATTTAAGTTTTTGTATTTTATTTCTTGGTTTTAATTGTTTGTTAAAGGGATTAATGGTATGTTAAAATATTAAAAAAATACTAAGGATGTATAAAATGGAAGAGTTGAAAAAAGTTGCGTTAATTTATGATTTTGACAAAACTCTAATTTCTACAAATATGCAAGAAGGGTCTTTTGTTGAGGCGTTTGATATAAGTGTTAAAGATTTTTGGGATAAAGCGAATAAAATTTCTGAGTATCAAGAATGTGATAATGTTTTGTCTGGAGTTTTGATTCCTGTGATTTTGGCTAAAGAGAAAGCAATAAAATATGATAAAGAATTTCTTAAATATCACGGAAGAAAATTGGATAACTTTTTTGACGGGGTTGAGGATTGGTTTGATAGGATAAATGACTATGGATTAAAGTGTGGTTTAGAACTTGAGCATTATGTTATAAGTTCTGGATATCAAGAAATGATAGAAAGCTCAAAAATTGCTAGTAAGCTAAAGAAAGTTTTTGCGTGTAAATATCTTTATGATGATAATGGAGAAGTTTTGTGGCCTGCGATTGTTGTAAATTATACTCAAAAGACTCAATATATAGCAAGAATACAGAAAGGGTTAATTGATAATATAAGCGATGATAAATTGATTAATAAGAAAATAAGTGAAAGTGATATATATATTCCATATGATAGAATGGTGTACTTTGGAGATGGGGAAACTGATGTGCCTTCTATGAGAGTTATAAAGAGTTATGGCGGGCATTGTGTATGTGTATATAACAAAAATGACAAGAGAAGTATTGGAGTGGCTAAACAGTTAAAGGAAGATGGAAGAGTGGATTATTCTGTTGAGGCGAATTATTGTGAAAATAGTGAGCTTGATAAAAAAGTTAAACGTGTTTTAAAAAATATCAAATGATATAAAAAACTTTGGTTGCGTAGTTGTAATCAAAGTTTTTTTATTAAAAGGTATTAAATTGTCGAAAAAATGAAAATAAAAAATTATAGCTATTGAATTTGAAATATTAATGTTTTTCTATTAGATTTTCTGTCAAGAAATAATTAACGGAAGATTTAAAGGAGATTGTTTTGATGAAAAAGATTATTTTAATGCTTATTATCATGTTGTCTAGTTTAGGGTTATTTGTGGCATGTGGGAATCTGTTAGAGACAGAACAATATTTGAGAATACATATAAGAGCAAATTCTAACAGTGATGAAGACCAGAATGTTAAGTATTTAATTAAAGATAAGGTTGTTAGTTATTTAACTCCTTACATATCAGAAAGTGAAAGCTTTGAAGATGTTGTGAATTTAATTAAAGAAAAAGAAACAGTTCTTGAATGTATGATTGATGAAATATTGAATGAGAATGGTTTTGACTATAAAGCTAATGTACAGCTTAATAACGAATACTTTCCAACAAGAACTTACGATAATGTGACATTAGAAGGAAATTTCTATGATGCTATAATAATTAATCTTGGCGCTGGTGAGGGGGATAATTGGTGGTGTGTTGTTTATCCGCCACTTTGCTTCAAAGACACTAAAAATATAGTATACAAAAGTAAAATTGTGGAAATAATCAATCAATTTCTAAAATAATAAAATGGAGATTTTGTTAATGCAGGTTTGGTTAAAAGAGAAAGTAAATAACTTTGCAAAAATTATTTTAAGTATTTCAATTATTGTATTGGTAATTTTTGTGAGTTTAATCATGTTTCTGTTTGTAGATTTCTCAGCGAATAAAAATGTTGTATCGGCGTATAGTGAAAGTGAGGTTATACAGATACAACAGAATTTAAAAGAGCTTGGATATTTCAATGAGGAGGTTACTGGTTATTATGGAGAGATAACTAGAGGAGCTGTGTCAGATTTTCAGTACGATTATGGTTTGCCTGTAACGGGTGAAGTCGATGGTGCTACTGCGTCTGCTTTGGGGATACATTTAGGCAGTCAACAGAGCAATGATTTATATGTTTTAGCAAAGTGTATTTATGCTGAAGCTAGAGGGGAGGTTTATGAAGGACAAGTAGCAGTTGGTGCAGTAATTCTTAATAGGGTTGCTAGTCCTGATTTTCCTAATACTATTTATGGCGTAGTATATCAGCCTTGGGCGTTTACATCTGTTAGTGATGGTCAGATGAATTTGGAGCCTGACGCAACTTCATATCAAGCAGCACAAGATGCTCTAAATGGTTGGGATCCGACTTATGGTTGCCTTTATTATTATAATCCAAATGTTGCAACAAGTAGTTGGATTTTTGAAAGGCAAACTGTGGTCGTGATTGGAAATCATGTGTTTGCAATATAAAGAAATTTGTGACAACTGTATAAATACAATTGTCAAAAAATATATTGATAATGTCAAAATTTGGGTAATATATGAATAAAAAAAGTAAAGCATTTGTGATAGTTAGCATGGCAATATTAGGTGTTATAATAGTTGCTTCTTGTGTATTGTTAATATTAACTTTAGTCAAAAATAATGAGTACAAAAATAGTTTAGAGAACCAGTATCAAAGAAGTTATATGCAATTGCTAGAAAATGTAGATGATATAGAAGTGGATTTAAGTAAGCTTATAGCGACCACATCGCATGATTCACAAAAAAGCATACTTCAAAGTGTGTATACAAATTGTGTTTTGGCGGGTGAAAATATTTCAAGTATGCCAGTTAGTTTGGACTCTTTAGTTAATGTTAATAATGTTATCAATAAAGTGGGAGGTTATGTGTATAGTCTAATCCTTAATGATACAGTTGTTGAAGGAGAGGTTTTGACAAGCATTGAGGGTTTGCATGAAAATTTGTCAGTTATAAAGTATGACCTAAACAAAGGATACTCTGATGTGCTTAACAATAGTGTTGTCTTAACTGAGGTAACTTATGGTGAAGAAGGTAGTAGTTTTACTGCTGGTCTTGTCGGTGGAGGAAACTCCTATTCTTCTGTGCCAACTCTTATCTATGATGGGCCGTTTTCAGAAAGTGTTATGAATAAAGAGCCAATACTTTTGGAAGAGATTATAACTCAAGAAGAAGCATATATACTTGTTTCGGAGCTTGCTGAAAAATGGGAGGGGTATGAAATAGAGTATTTGGGTACTACGCTTGGCAAACTGGATACTTATAACTACAAGCTTTCTAGTGGAGAAAATGAACTATTTGTGCAGATATTACAGAATGGTGGAAAGCTTCTTTCGGCAAACTCATATGGAAATTATGAAGGTGAATATATTGACGAAGTTGGTGCTATTAAATTAGCCAAAAACATAGCGTTTGATTTTGGTTATGGTGATATGGTTGAGGTGTGGACCCAGACTGTTGGGAATATAATTTATATCAATCTTGCTCCTATAGAAGATGGTGTAATATATTACAGCGATTTGGTGAAAGTTAAAATAGATTTGAATGGTGGTGAAATTGTAGGTTGGGAAGGAACCAATTATATTTACAACCATCATGAAAGAGGTGCTTACACTTCTTCTTTAAGTATTGTGGAGGCACAATATCTGTTGAGTGATAGTTTAGAAGTGCAAGAGCGAAATTATTGTGTTATTCCAAACGAATATATAGGGGAGACTAATGCGTTTGAGTATAAATGTGTTTGGTCGGGATATACTTATTATGTGTATCTTGACTCAAATACAGGAAAAGAGCTAAATATTATGCGTGTAATTGAGACAGATAATGGAAATTTACTTGCCTAGTTATGCACATTTTTCACGTTTTTGTGGATAACTAAAATTTCAATTTTAATTATGGTGAATTTTCACCATAATTAATTTTTTATTTTTTTAAATTTCTTTGTAATAATTTGACCGATAATGTCGATTGTTATATAATACCTATATAATAAAAAAATTATTATTTTTTATTTCGATGTTTGTGATTATAAAATTGCAAAATTAACAAAAAATACAAAATGAGGAAAAGGAAAAATGAGAAACATTTTGAAAGGATTGAAAAAGGTCTTTAGCGTAATTGCGGTTTTATTGTCTGCGGTTATAAGTTGCAGTTTGGTTGCTTGTTCTTGTAGTGATGACCCTTATGCTAATATGAAGATTAAGAGTGTATCGATTGAGGCTTTTGCTGAAGGGCAAGTCAATGTTGATAATGAAAATAATAGGATTATCTTGCAGGATAGTGGGCTGAATGTTCAAGCCAACTACTTCTATCTTGATGTTTTGATAGAAGGGTATAATGGGGATAGGGAGGATATTGTTAGTATTTCTCCTGCTATTAGTTATGAGGGCTATGTAACGTTTATTAAATACGACTATTATTCCAATGGTGGATATAGAGGAGTTAAGGCTTTGTTTAACGCCATTGTTGGTGTTGAAGAAATAAAGTTTGATATTATAACTCTTGAAGGCATGATAATTGATACCTATAGCATGGAAATTGTTAATCCTATTGAAGATTTTAGTTTCTCATCAACTACAGTTCCTGTTATAAAAGGTCAGGAAAATGTAATATACGAAGCTTCAACTACTTCAAAGTACATAAACTACGTTCCAGGCAATACAACTCAGCGTGATGTGAAGTTATATTTTAGTGATACTGATAAAGAAAACGATGGAATATATGACTTTTTGCAAGTAGAAGGAAATGAGGGAATTGTTTATCAAAATTATCAGCTATCTAATAACAAAACTGTAGTCAAATATAAACAAAACAATGTTTTAATAGATGTATTAAGTGTTGTTGATGGAGTTTTGAAAGTTGAAAATAGCGAATTTGTGCCAGTTAAGTTTAAAGTAACAGGTTCGGTTAATAAGATTGATGGCGATGTAATAGTAAGAGAAGTTATTTTTGAAGCTTTAGAAAAAATTAATGTAAATAATGTTGGTGTTTATAATATATTGGGTGATATTGATGGTGATGGAATTGAAGATAAAGATGCGCTAGGGGTTGTAGAAACTAATAGTTCTAGTAAGACTTTTAGGTTGTATTTGCCTAACAATACTTCATCAATAGTTGATCCAAAATATAAGAAAGCAAAAGTTGAGTTTCTGTATAATGCAAATGTGTTAAAAGCTGACAAAGATAATACAGATTATGAGTATTCGTTAGATAGGGTTGGGGTAGATGATTCTTTTGTTAGATGCTTATATGATGAAGAAAGGAAAAATGGAGTATATGAAATTTCTCACACAATATCGATAGACCAAAGCTATACTCTAGAGTTTAAGCTTTTCTATGCTGGATATTCTAACTATTTTGATGGTGTTACCGTTAAAATTGTGGTGGATATTTGTGAATATCCTGATGGAATTAGATTGTATGAGAATATTAATGATGAAATTAATGAATTGGTAGAAAACGCTACAAATAAAGATTCAATAGTTGTCTATAGTGATTATGCTGGGCAGTCTCAGGGTGCTAAAGTAATTGCAAAAGTCGTTGCAGAAGATTATGATGATACAACTGATGATGAATTGACTGCTAGTAAGTTCTCTGTTTCTGTTGTTAAGAAAGTAGAAAACAACTATGGAAATTTGACATATGAAAATTTGACAACTGACGAATTAAATAATATTCATATAAAGAATATGTTAGACAATTCTAACTTAATTGTAGCTCCTAACTCTGCTCTTCCATTAGTAGATAGTGGAAGTACTATTCTTGTTACAATTGATAATGAGATTAGTGAAGATTTAAGCAAAGCATTGGCTTTAAAGTTTGAGTCCACAGTTAATGCAAGTGGATATGTGGTAGAAAGATATATAAATATTGAGTTTGTTAGGGGAAATATTGGTTGGACAGAAAGTAGTGTTAGAAGATATATAGACTTTAATAGTACATATTTGTATGATGTTGCAAAATCTCCCGATGATCAAGTATATTTCAAACTTCCATTAAGTGATATTGCTACTTGGTCTGGAGCTAATGTTGAGACATTGAAAGGTTTCTTGTCTGAATGTGAATGTGAGGATAAGAATAGTTGTGCATGTGATAGTGCAAAAAAGATAGAAAAGATACAATTTAGGATATTTGAGAGTGATTTAAATAATCCAGTAATTAAACATAATGAGACTGGTAAAGATTATATCTATATATCAGATAGTAGGAGTGATACTGCTGGACATATCAGTTCTCCGTATCTAAATATTCTTTTCTATAATAATAATCTTGGTAGTTGTAATATAGAGATTATGCTTCCTAATGGAAAATCCTGTATTATTACTCTTTATGTGTATTATAACTTACCTGGTGAGACTTATTTGAGTTTGGGTACAGATTATACTAAAACAGAAATTAAGTATTCTGAAGATTATGATACAGAAATCTATAAAAATGGTATAAAAGCTGAAAATCAATTTTTGACAGCAGTTCTAGGTGATAGGCAATCATTTATTGTGAATTTGCCAATGAATGTTGGGAAAACGATAGTTAAAGAATTTGAATATAACACTATTCCTGATGGGATGACAATGAGGATAAAGTCTAATAATTCTTCTGTTGCATCAATTGATAGTGATGGAATTATTACTATTGTTGGAATTCCTACTAACACTAATAAAGACTTCTTAATTCAAGTAGAATTGACAGGAAGAAGTCAAAAAGTTGAAAATAAAGGAGCTGCTAATGAGTATATAGATTATACTTCGACAGAATCTCAAGAATTTACTTTTGAGATTAAGGTAGTAGTTCAGACTCCAATTAAAAATATTGCATTGGATTCTACCAAGAGTGCAATATTTACACGTGATACACTTAACTATTTCGGTACAGACAATGAGTTTAGTAAGAAAGGTATTGCAACCTATTCGTTAAAGAATTTAACCAATGGAGACATTATAGATCCAAACAAAATTCTTTGGAATTTCTATTATGATGATAGTATATTCAAAATAGATGTGTCTAAAGATGGTGCTGGTGAATATTTGATAAATATGTCTGTTGAAGGTGCTGGTAGTTTTGGAGAGATAAATGCTGCTACGAATGCGGGATTGTCTAGTCTGCTTGATGAAACTTATTATAGTTATTTCTATTATTTCGATTTTACACAGACATTAGGTGGAGAATCTTTCTATTTAAGAATGTATGTTGTGCCAAAGAAAGATAATTTTGGAAATCCTGATTGGCAAAATATTGTGATTTGGGTAGAAAGAACAGATAATTCTGGAAATTTATATAAAGAAAAGTCGATAATAAATAATATTACATACCAAGTTAAGTTACAGATTGAGACAATAGTAGAAGAAACGTATACAAACTTCAGTAACTATACTGTAGAGAATACTCTTAGCAAGAAGTCCAATTTGGCTGTTGAGCCAAATTTAAGAATTGCAGACTTAGTTCCTGTTATGCAAGGTGATACTGTAAGTTTTGACTTTAGAGAATTTGAAAAAGATGTGGACTATGTCTTAGATGGCGATAATTATATAATGAATGAGACTGAAAATACAGTTAAAGTTATTGATTATACTATTTTAGATGCACATTCAAATAGTCCAAAGATTGCAAATCCTATATCTTTAAACAATCAAAATGTTAATAGGGAAATTGTTTGTGTTAAGAGTTCTGATGATAGAATTTCAGTTTCAGTTGATACAGAAAAACAACAAATTAAGATACAAATTCTAAAGCTATCTTCTCTTGATGCTACAAATTATATTAATCCTAATTTCAAAATTACATTACAAGTTAAAGGTAGCCAGTATGATGTTAATTCTTATGCTGTACAAGAAGTTATAAATGTAGTTGTAGAAGATGGAAAGAATAATCCATTTAGTATTAAAAATCAACAACAATTACAAGGTATTAACAATAGCCTAGGTTCAAATTATGTGTTAGTAGAAGATATTGTATTAAATAATACATTTGTACCTATTGGTTCGGAAAAGGAACCATTTACTGGAAGTATTTCTGGAAAAAGAACAGTTACAGATTCCACTGCTGTGGCAGATTATAGCATTAGTGGATTTAATTATACTGCTGTAGTAGATGAAAAGATTGAATTTGGAGAATATAGTACTGGAGCTAATGGCAGAATAGGTATCGGAATTTTTGCTTATGCTGTTGGCGCTAAAATAAGTAATATTGTGTTATCTGACATTAATATTAACATTTCGACAGTAAGTGGAACGAACCCTTCTGGGGTAGATATTGTTAATACACAACTTGCTGTTGGGTCTTTGGTTGGTTGGGCTGAGAAATGTTTAATCAATTATATTTTCGTTGATGATGGTAATAAATTACAAAATTTAGATGGTGAGTTTGTATCAAATGTTTCAAGTAAGCTTAATTTAGAAGAGTCAAGAAAGACAGTTTCTGGTATTAAATATATAGAAGGAAATATGTCTAAAGCTTATCTTGGTGGCTTGGCAGGTTATGTATCATCATCTGTAGAGATGAAGAATAATGCTGTAAAAATACTAATATCCGATTATAACAGTAAAGCAGAAGCTGTAGGTGGTCTAGCTGGTTATGTTATAGAAGCAAATAATGATTATAGGAGTATAGAGTTTGCTGATACAAATGATGGAATAAGTGACCAATTTGGCAATTCTGATATAATCGCGCTTATTAATCCACAATTATACAAAGAAACTATTAGCAATATTGTTTTAGCTGGAAGTAACTTGGGTGGTGTTGTAGGTGAATTGGTTGGAAATTATGGAATAGCCAATGCAGGAGTTAGAGCGGTTATATTTGGTTCTAGCAATATAGGTGGTGTTGTAGGTAAATTAACAGAAAGTGCTCAAAGTAAGAGCCCGATTGTGCAAAATTCTAAAGTGCTTCCACTCCTAATTGGTGTTAGTGCAGTTGGTGGAATTGTAGGAAATAATGATTCTAAAGGAGAATTAAATTACAATAAAGTTCAATTCCTTGAATATGAGGACGCTTATGCTTACTATAATAGTGGAATTGTTGGGCAATATCAGATTGGTTCGATTGTGGGAAGTAATAGTGCTTCTGCTAGTGGAAAGTACAACTCAGCTTATTCTTATGTTGTAGCTAACATGATAGCAGAGTCTTTTAATACAACTTCAAGTAAAGAAATTAAGTACTTTGGGGATATTGTTTATCATGTATTTGATAAAGATTCTGCAAATAACGGTTCAATCAACCCAATCTGTGGAACTAATGATAATTTAGAGTATAGTTTTGCTAAACTAAATATAAACTTTAAGGCGCTAGATGGAAATATAGAATTAAATATTGACTCAACTTCTCCAATGTATTGCACAGTGCTTAATAGTGATGATGAGTTCTTAAGTATAAACAATACTATTGACAGAAATATTTATCAAGTAGATAATATGGACGACTATGGATTCGGTGGAACTTATAATAATGAGCAATATTATCAATATAAGATAGATGGAACTAATTATTCATATGTATTTGTGGTTAATAAAGATAAGACTATTTATGGCGTAGATGGAGTTTATCAACTTGTACTTACTGTGGATTTGCCACCAGAAAGTGTTGAGTTGGTTAAGCCAGAAATTGATGGTGACTTATATGATGTAGAAGATGCGACTGAGTATACCATTGCAATTACAATGTATGAGTTGGTTAGTGATGACTTGGACAGTGACGGAACTGTTTCAACAACAGAATTGATATTCTTAGACTATATCAAAGAATTGTTTGAAGCTAAGAATACATACAAGCTAGAAGAGTTGGCAAATATTAATTATCTTCCTAAATTTATTCAAGAGTCAAGTATGGTTTATACCATTATCTCTGGAGATGGCGTTGTAGATATTTATAAGAACTCTGAAGGTGGATATTCTGTTCAAGCTAAAGAAAGTGGTACAGCGGTGCTTCAATTAACAAATCTATATAACAAGGATATACAAACTATATTAAATATCAAGGTTGTGAGAAAAGTAAGCGACATTGATATGCATGTTTTGTCGCAAAATATTGAGACAAGAAATATTACACTAATTAAAGAGACTTCAAATAAATTGTATGTAGATTTATTCTCAGAATATTTTGATGGAAATGAGAATTTCTCAAAAATATTTGGTGATATAGACTTAATAGAAAATGAATCAACCAAAGTAGGATTAAGAATGTTCTTGCTTACAGATGCTGTTGACAAAAGTGGAAGTATTATCCATGAGGCAGGAAACATTGAAAGTTATATCTATGACAACTATTCTTCATATTTCAATGTAAACAATTTGTCATTTAAACATTTACAAACTCAAGATGGAAAGTATCTCATTTACATTGATTGTGATGCTACAGATCATACATTTATTTCTGCATTGAAGAAATTAGAAGGAAGTATTTATGTTTGGGCTATGCCTTACATTTATACTGGAGTCAGCACAACTGGGACAGAAAAAGTTGTATTGCAGAACTTCTATACAATAAATAAAGAAAATAAGGTAGAAATCAAAAGTGATTTTTATAAAAACCCACTTGGTAGAGAGTTTTCTATTGATATTGTTAACGGAACAAGTGATATAACAACTCTTGATGTTAATGCTGAAGGAACTCCTAAATATGCAACTAAGTTCTCAGTTACAATAGAAACTGATGACCCGACTTCTGTACTTTACTTCTATGTAAATAGAGGAACACATCAATATGAAATAAGCGGACATAATAGGGTAACAAGCATTACAAGCAGAATCAACAATCTAAGCTCTCTTACTACATTTACAAAGAACGGTACAATTTATACTCTTGGTGGAGATGTCTATTTGTATAGGCTAGGGGATAGAAATTTAAGCAACTTTAGTTTTAGATTTGATAAATATCAAGTAAAACTTCTTGATGTTACTGATGAAATCGACACTTATGGATATATAACATTTAATTTCCAAATAGAAGTTCTAGATGCGTACAAGTATAATTGTTATGAGGAAGAGAATTATACAATCAATTTCTTAACAAATATTGTTGTAGATAAAGATGGAGCTTATGAGTATTTGGGAACAACAAGTGTTTCTTACAAGATGAAGCCACAGTCTTTGGAGAGTACGGAGATTAATCACTATGTAGATGTTGTTGAGAGAACTTATAACATAGAAGAAGGTAAAGAAACAGTAGAGTACGAAGTTGATTTGTCTTTGCCAAGCAATACTTTAATTATTGGATATTCTGGAATGTTGCAGGTTAATCTTTATCCTGGATATTCTAAAGTGGATTATGTAGAAATTACTAGTTCTTCTATTAATAATGTGTATATTCAATTTGAACAATTAGTTGAAGAGACAGATTTAAATAAGGAAAATGTAACTTCAGATAATTATGTTTCCAAACAATATTATTCTGCATATCCTGAAAGAATGACTATAACTAATGGCATTAGATTAAATAATGCTAGTAATGTATATAGAAATAGTGGTGAAGATAAATACGATTTTGAAGGTATATACTATGTCAAAACTCATATCGGAACAATTGTCGATGAAACTAAAACATTTACAGTTACCATTAACTACTTTAAAGATGGCAAGGTTATAAAAACAGAAACTATTAATATTTCTCCGGTTATTCCTCCTAGTATAGAAATGACTATTAATGGCGCAAGTAATTCTCCAGTAGCTATTGGAACAGATATTGATATTAATATTTCTACAAGTAACATTCTAGAAAAAATTGAAGTTGAGCTTACTAAGCCTGGAGAAAGTAGTGCTTCTTTTGGAGTAGATGCAATAAATGATTTTATTGTTGAATCTTTAGGTGGAACAAATGATACAATACTAGAAAGCTTAATTGATGCTAGATATATGACATCAATTGGAACAGATAAGTATAACTTAAATCTAATGATTAAATATAATAAAGAGTTGATTGGTGCAAAGGCAAAAATTACTCTAACAGTTAAAAAAGTTATTAATAACAAAGTTTACAGAGTACCTTCAACTGTTGAAATTCAATTTGCATTGTTTGTTGTTGATAGTATTTCGGTTGATGGTGTTGAAGATGGTGTATATAAGGGTCTATTTAATCAAGCTTATGATTTAGAAATTAAGATTGATGCAACATATTTTGATAATGATAAATTCAAAAGAATTGGAGTTTCTGAATCTGAGGTTAATTATATAGAGTCTCAAATCAAATTGCTTGAGGCAAGGATAACTTCGTCCGGTCTTGCTTCTGACGGAATAGGGGAAGATGAGAATCATTCGACCAAGACATGGTTTGTTAAGAACTCTATAGGACAATACAATAACCTTTCTATTATGCAATCATACTATAGTTTCGTTGTAAGAAATTCTAGCTTTGATGTGTCATATATGCCTAATAGTGCGGGTACTTATACAACAAAAACTTTTAGTACTTTGAAATTTAGAAATAATGTTCTTAATACACAAGACTCTATACTTGCACAAACTGTGCTAGTATACTCTTCGCTTGATGTTTATGGGGAGAGTGTTGCTGGTACTGGTGTCGCTAAATCAGTAAGTGGAATATATGTACTTAGTGATTATGAAGACATGATAGTTGATGAAGAGGGAATGTATCAAGATAAAAAAGAATCGTTTAGATACAACTACACAGTAGAATTTACCTTTGAGATGGATAAACTATCTAATGAAGAGAATCCTATTCCAATTTATTCTGAAGAAGAGTTAATCAATATGTCAGAGGGTGTGTCATATATCCTTATGGCAGATTTAGAGGTTGAGAATTGGTCACCTTTAAATACAAAGATTACAAGTCTTGACGGTAATGGTTATGTAATTAGGATTAATTCTTTTGCCGATTTGGTTGTTACAGAAAATAATGAAACTGAGAATGCGATAGGATTATTTGGAACTGTCGATGCGGGAACTTTGCTTAAGAATATTATTATTGAACTTCCTGCTAATCCTATTGTTCAACCAGACAATGAAAAGTTCTATGAAAATAGCGTTAGTAATCCAACTTCTGATATACTAGTTAGTATCGGAAAAGTAACAGAGTTTAGTTATGGAACTGTTGCTGGAATTAATAATGGAACTATAACTAATGCAATAGTTATAAATAATGCTGATAGTTACAGATATGAAAGAGATAGCTTGCTATATGGCGAAAATGAACTAAGTCTACAAGAGTTTGAAGAAAGGTTAGATAATTATTATTATACAAGAGTTATAGAGCTTATCGAAAATTATAATTATTATTCTGATAGAACATTGACTTCTGTTTATATTAAATCAGATTGTGAAGATACTAACCAAACTAACATTAAAGCTGGTGGACTTGTAGGAATTAATAACGGATATATTACAAATAGTGCAGTTGAGAATGTTTCATTAATTGCACCATTCTATGTAGGCGGGTTTGTCTGTGATAATACAGGAAAAGTTAGTTCTTCATATTTCAAAAATGGTAATGTTATAAACAACAAAGGTAATGAGACAATTTTTAGTGGAACTGCAGGTTTTGTTGTAAATAATACTGGTGAAATTGCTTATTCTTATGTTGAGGGAAGTAACACATCTTCCAATTTGGAAATTGTCGATTATGTAAGATTTGTTGATGGCAAACCTGAGAAAGAATTTACAGAGAAGAAATTTGAACTAAAAGGGCTTAAAGCATCAACTTTGGCAGATTTTGTTGGGTTTAATTATTCTTATGCTACAGATGATGAAAAAGAAATATTTAAGCTAAGAAACTTTGGCAACGTTGTATATTCTAATAAGCAAGCATCTGGCTTTGTATATTCTAATAAAGGTTCTGTCACAGATAGTTATTCTAATATTGTAATCAATGGAGAAAGAACTTCTGGTTTTGTGTTCTATAACGAAGCAAATGCAGTCATTGAGTCGACCTATACTATGTCAAGTATTCATTCTGGAAACGATAAACATAGCCCATTTGCTGGAACAGTAGTTGAGGGCGTTGGATTAAAGTCATTGAATACTGGTGAAATTTCTAATTCTTACTATTTGCAAGTAGGTTATGAGGACTATATTACTTTTGAAGAAGAGAATAGTGGTGTTATAAAACAAAAAGGAATAAAAATCTCCAATGAAGAGTATGACAATGGTGAGTATTCTTATATTAACGATAAAGGCGAGACAAAAATTGAATCGATAAGCAACAAAAACGATTATCAAGCTATTAATGAGAATTCTGAAAACAACTCAGGATATATCCATAAAGACTATATTGATACATTCGAAGATTTGGGTGATGGACTAAGTAAGAGTGTATATGATTTCAGAACACACGAATCGTTCGTAAGTTTTGCATTTAACGATAGCTTAGAGGAAAATGGAGAAGATATTGTTAGTTCTGTATGGTTTATTCCGACCGACAGAATAACTAATACAACAGAGGGTGAAGGTAAGATATTAAAGTCTTATTTCAAGAATACAAATTATACGACCTACGCTCCTCAACTTGTTTCTGCAAACCTAAGAACCACTAGTATTAAGTATGGTAACTTTATAGAGCCATTACAACAAGATGCTGATATCTATAAGATATTAGAATTGATGAACGATGATATGGCGATAAGCGTTGCTGGTGATATCTTGAAATCTGTAAATGATTATATATCAACTAAGAGCGCAGATATAAATAACGCGGGGTATAAATCTAACGAAATCGCAACAATTTATTCTTATATGTATTTGTATATTGCTTATCAAAATTTTGCAGCTAAAGATGTTGTTGAAATTGAAGAGGATAAATACAAGACATGGTTATATCCAGAATTGTCTAAGTTAAGAGTTGCTGGTGCTACATTTAATAATGAATTAAGTCTTGCTATAAATTGCAAAGCAGATATAATTGATGCGCTTAGCGCTACTGAAGATAATATTTTAACAAAAATCAATTCTTATGTAGCAAATATTGTTAGTGAAGAGTTAACTACACCTGATAAGATAATTACTTGGATTAACAAAGTTCAAAAACTTCTTGATACACTTATTTATCAGATAAATAGAGTTAATCAAGTTGAAGAGGGTGTAATTACTGCTTATAGTTATTCTAATTTAACAAAAAATGATGCAGGGGTTAATTTGATATATGGAGAAAGTGTACTTAATCCATATTTGGTTGATACTGCAGAGGACTTTAACATTTATGGTAAACAAATTAACGAAAAGGGTGAATATACAGGTAGTGGTCAATTAGACAAATCCATGAGAATTATTAAAGATATAACCTTTGGAGAGCTAGACTCTGCGGTTAAGACTTATGATGTTGTGTTCTATGGTGACTTGGAAGGAAATAATATGAATATGAATAATATTCGTATTACTGCTGAGACAAATATAGATTCAGATAAGAAAGTAGACAGCATTGGATTGTTTAAGAGTTTAGGTTTAGATGATGACGATGATGTATATTACGCATATATCAGAAATCTTAACTTATATATTGATTACGTACAAGCAAACGCTATAACATATGTAGGTGGACTTGCTGGTAAGATTGATTATGGTAGAATATATAATATTTCTATCAACAAACAAGGTAATCAAACAGGTTCTGGAATATCTGGAGCAAATGTTGTAGGTGGACTTGCTGGATTTGTTTCCGGAAATAGTAGATTAACAAATATTATAAGTGATATTAATGTACAAGCTAACTTCTTATTATCTATCAGTGGCATTGGAGAAAACTTATTTAATGTAGATGGTACAAGAAAGAATGTTAACATTGGAACAGAAATTTATGGCAAGAATAAAACTAGCGACTTTGGGTTAATTACTTTAGATAATATTTCAGATGCTACAAGCAGAAGTTATTCTACAGCAAATCAATTTAATTTATATATTCCTTATTCTTCAGATTTGACAAGAATTTCATATGCTGGAGGTATTGCAGGAATTGTTATTTCTGTCGAAGGTTATGATTTTACAGTTACTGGTGCTAGATTTAAAGGAAGTAATATAGTTGGTGGTGAAGTTGTTGGAGGATTGTTTGGCTTCTTAGGTAACGATGTAATTCTTCTTAATAGTGAAGTTATTGTGTCAAGCGGAATGCAACTTAAATCTTCAGCTATTGCTGGTGGCTTAGTTGGACATAGTTTAGGTAAGATTGAAAGGTCTTATGTTCAGAACGCTGACCAAGATTTATTAGATGCTAATCTATATGCAAATGTTCAGAAAGCGTCTACAACAGCAAAGAATTTCTACAATGTTTATAACGGCACAAATATAGTTAATGAGGTTACAAACTTCTTTGGCGGAAATGCTCACTATATTGGTGGCTTGATTGGTTTTGCTCATGGTTCAGTTCTAAGAACATCATATAACAGGGTAGATGTTTCAAATATTAACTCCAAATATGCTGGTGGTGTTATAGGTTTAAGCTTAGGGGCGGATATTGATGATGTATACACTACTGCTAGTGTATATTCATACAGAGCTTATGGTGGCACCATTGGTATACAGACGATTCTTGAAGATATAACTGTTGAGTCTGAAACTTACAAGATGCTTTATAATGCGTACAATGATGAAGATGGTGTAGATAATCAAGTATATCATATATATAACCAAATAGGATACTTGAAAGCGTTCTGCGATGAAGAGCCTTTGTCAACCGCGAATGATAATTCTGATATACTTAATATTGGAAGCCTAAACTCTATGAATATTTGGAAACAAGCACATAAGAATCAAGATAGAGAACAATATAAGACTTCCGTAGCTCCAAGAGCGTTTATTGGTTCTTTTGTAGGTTACTCTACTTGTTTCAATAATGTAGAAACAACTACTTGGTGCAGTATTTATGATACTTTGGATAGAGTTCAGAGTGAATATATCTACTTTAGTCAAGCATTTAAGTTTAACGATACTCTAAATAAAGATAGCGAAACTGAATTCTTGAGCGAAGTGGGAAATGCTCATACTTCATATTTAGAAAACAAATATGATTCTAAATATGCTACAGAAGGAGAGTATTATACTTTAAATACTAATTTACCAAAAAATGGTACTCCAGTATTAGAAAAAGGTAAGATATATACTCTTCAAGAAATTAAAAAGGAAGCTGAAGGTGCAAACGATAATGGTTCTGGTAGTGTATGGTATGAAGGTGAAGAAATTGCAACTTTTGCTTTCAAAATATCTAATAGTGTAAAATACTATAACGGAACTATATTCCAAGGATTCTCTGGCGATATAAATACTGAGAAAACCACAACAGCGGTTATCAACAGATTTAGTAGAATGCAATTGTTTGGAAGCTTAAGAACCCTAAAAGAATTTGTAAAAGGTAAGTATATCTTAAATGAGACAAGTGCTTTAGATTTCGCTTATTATAGTGGAAATATGAGCACTGTCAAGAGTGGAGATATTGCTTATGACTCTGAATCTAATTACAAACTTCCATATGTTTATGAAAACTTTAGTAAAGAGCTTTGGTATGGTGTCGAAATGACCTCAACTGAACCAGGAATTGATGCTAATAGGAAGAATGAAGAGCAGTATGTGTTCCCACATAGAAGATTTGTAACATATAAGAAAGTTATTTATGTTTATGATAGATATGATTTGACAGACAATGTTTTAGACTATCCTGATGCGACCTATATCATCATGAACGATGTTGATTTAAGTGAAGGACTTAATAACTGGAATCCATTAAATAATGAAAAAGTTCCATTTACAGGAATTTTGCGTAGCAATATAGATTACTCTTCAATTGATGGTACTTATGCAAACTATGCCTTGTATAATATGAGATACAATGGTCAAGTTTCTGGTGATTCTTTTGGATTATTTGCTTATGTTGATGGTGCACAATTCACAGGCTTTAGAATTGTTGTTGATTATGTAAAGATTAGTAGCTTTAGCAATCCTGATGATCCAAGTGCTGGTATATTATATGGAAAGCAAGCTTCCTTAAGAGAAGTTAACATTAAGAATGTAATGATTGAGGGTACTTATACAACTGGTACAGTTAATGATGTGACAAGTTATTACAGACCAACAGAATATAAAGAATGTGAAGATGGTATTTGTCCATACTATACCCATACTGATGAAGGTGTAGTAATAACATCTCTTCATCTTACAGAAACTCATAGAGGAATTTATGAAGTAAGTGGTGCTAAATATATAGGTGGCTTAATTGGTTATGGTCAAAATGTTAGAATGGAGTATCAAGAGGTTAATGATAGTGATCCGGAATTTGTAGAAGAGAAATATATATATCATGTTGTGAACAAGTTAGCAATTAATACTTATGACAACAATGCAAGTGAAGTATACATAGGTGGTGTTGCAGGAAGAATTGACAACACTAATTCTAGAAGTATTAAGGGATTGAGACTACTTGATACAGAAGTTAATGCAACTAAAGAGATGTCGGCAGGTGCTTATCAACTAGCTGTAGGTGGGCTGTTTGGTTATGCTTATGGTGATACTTCTGGAAGTTCAATTAGTGAAAGCGTATTTGTTGGAAGCTCATCAATCTTTAGTCAAAGTGTTGATATTGTGGTTGTTAAATATGATGAAGGTGGAAATATCACAGGTGAGGAAATCGTTAAATTAACCGTTACTAAACAAGCAGGCATAAACGTATATGTAACAAACGAAGATGAGTATGATAATCAACCTAACGACACTGTTTATGTTGGAGGGCTTGTTGGTAGGTCTGAAATTGTATTAGAAAACTGTAAAGTATCAAATACTGCAAGTATCATTGTAAATAATGGTGAATATTATTACAAGACTATAGATAACAGTTCGGGTGTGTATGAGTATAAGAAGAAATTAAAAGATTCTAGTGATGAATATCGAAATTCTTCTAATTCAAATATCCTAGTAGGTGGAGCAGTTGGGTCAGTAACTCACACTATTGATAATGTTCTAGATAATGTAACAGTAGATGCAAATATTTTATATAAACAGGTTCAAAAGTCTCAAAATGATAAAGTTTATGTAGGTGGTGCTGTTGGTGCTGTTGGTCTTAATAGAGATGTTATCAAAGCAAGTTCTGGCTTTGTTACCAAGAAAGCTGGCGGAGATGACATAAATTATATTGGAACAGACAGTATGCAAGATATCACTGTTAAAGGAGATATCAAGACAGAAATTAATTCTGATAGTGTAGACAATCTATTTGTTGGTGGCGTTTTTGGCTACCTTAATAGTGCAGGAAAAATAACTAATACTACAGCAGAAGGGACAATAACTTCTACAGTTACAGGAAAAGCTACTAATGGAATTTATTTTGGTGGCTTTGCTGGATTGTTTGAGAATTATACAAAGAGTGCTACAGGAGTTTCTACAAGAGAAACTGAAATAGGTGGAAATAACACAATAGCTACAAGAATCAACATTGCAGTTGCTGGAGATACTACTGAGGATACGGTTGATGCTGGAAATATTTATGCTGGTGGCTTTGCTGGTAGAGTTGGTAATAAGGAATCAACAGAGCGTAGTACAGTTAGTAACTTTAATATAACAGCAGATATTCATGTATATAATAAGGAAGAGGCTAGTGCTGGAACTGGAACAGTTGCAATACTAGAAAATGGCTACTTTGGTGGTTTTGCTGGTCAAGTAATTAATGTTGATTTAAATCAAATTGCTACAGATGGAAATATTTCAACTTCATATATTAAATTCGAAGATACAAACGGTGATGGTGAACCAGATACAGAGAAAGAATATGCTTCAACTTTGACTGATCTACAAAGCAGTTATTTTGGTGGTATTGTAGGCAATAGCACAAACTTTAGCATGTCTGAGAGTTTCAGTAATATTGAAATATTTATTAATACTATCACAGACTCTCCTATTAATACTATAAAGAATAATGTTGGTGGATTGGTTGGTTATATTTCTGTTGGAGAAGATGGCAATAAATCTATTACAATTTCTGATAGCTATAGCGCGGGAATTATTGATTATGACTTAGCTAATGATTACCCAACTAATGCAAATACTGAGAAAGCGGATAGAACTAAAAATGAAAATGCTAGTTATATTGGTGGAATCATTGGTCAATTAAATAGGGAAGGAGACAATTCTACATTTACAATCGATAGGGTATATAGTATTACAACTATACCTGCAGTAACCAATTATGATTACATTAAGATATATGACGAATTCAATACAATTGGTGGTGTTTTAGGTCAAGCTACATCAAGTGATTCTTCTGTTAATCCATACACAACAAGTGTATTTGAATCAACATATTATAACGCAGAATTGTTCCCATACAGCAACTTCTATGGTCAAACACTAGGTACTGCAGATATGTTATTTGGAGATTTCGCAGAAGATTATTTCGAAGATGCTGAAGAAGAAATATGGATACAAAGTGACTCTTATCCACTTCTATTTTGGGCGGAAAAAGGATCTTTACAGAAAGATGGTTCTAGACAAAACCCTGCAACTTACAGCGGAAGTCTAGTTAAAGAAAATTCTTATATTGTAAATGGTGTAATACCAAGCAATGCGAATGCAGTAAGTAATATAATTTACTTCAATAAAGAGTTAACAAGCTCTGGTACTTTATTTGATGTGGTAGATGAGAATTCTATTATTGTAGGTGTTACTACTAATGCTAGTGCTGGTAATTATACAATTGCAAACACTAACAAGGGTATTATAATGTCAACTTATGACAACTCTAATACGATTACTGTAGCCGAAACAAATGAAGGTATTATCTTTGCTTATATTGCAGATACATCTAAGGGTAATACGCTAAAAGCTGATGGAACTTTACACTCTGCAAATGATAAAGTATTTATAATAAGTACAAATAGCGGTATTATATCTAATAGTGTTATTTATACAAGCACATTAACAAGTTTAGGTAATATTAACTTAAGTAAGGTTGTAACTGTAGATGAAATTATTACAGGTTCTTCTCCTAATTATACAAGTGCAATAACTATTGGTGATAATGTGTACGATATTTACATTATAAAAGCAGGAAGTGAGAATCTTGTTTATGTAGATAGTAATGGAGAAAGTAAAGCCTTTAATAACATTAACTATGCTACAAATGCTAGTGGAGTTTGGAACAGTGAAATCTATGCTACTGATGTGTCTAACTTTATTAGAAGTGCAACTAATTCATTTACTCTAGACTTTGACAATGTATGGACAATGTTTGTAGTTGATGGGTTGGGAGATGATGCTAAAGCTAAGAGAAATTATGGCGCTCCAATGCTTCAATTTGAGTTAAAGCTAGCTAGTGGTAAGTGGTATTATAACGATATTGATGTTTACGATTATGCATATAACTACACAATAAGCGATAATACAAGTGGGCTATATCCACATGATGTGCCTTATACCAATATTACAGACTCCACTCATAACTATCTAATGTACAAAGATTATATGTGGATATATAATCTACCAAATGTAGTTGCGGAGTATGAAGATGAGAAATATCAAGCTGTAGATATTAATGAGGGTAATTATAAATTTGATGAAAATAATAAGTTACTATTCGAATATTCTGCCGATGAAATATTAGATGACATTTTCGACAGTGATTCTATTACATTGGCTGATGATTCAAGTAATAGAGTTGTAGGCTTGAAAATCACTTCTGTTGGGCAATTAGCTTGGGTTGCATATATGTGCAACACTGGAAGATTTAATTTCTACGGAGTTACAATAGAACTTGGAGCAGATTTGGATTTTGCAGGAAAACTTTGGACTCCAATTGGGACAGAAGCTAATCCATTTATGGGTGTATTTGAAGGTAACGGTTATGACCAATCAAAAGGAAGTTTGAAGAATCTTTATACAATTTCTAATCTAAATGTAATTGCAAGCGATGTTGCGGGATTATTTGGTTATGTTAAGTCCAGTGATATTATTAATGCTAATATGTATAATGTGTCTATGAACAAAGGTCTTGTTATTGCTACTGATACCAATACTGATAAAGTAGTTGGTGGTACAGCAGGTGCTTTGGTTGGATATGTTATGGTAGATGGCGAACATGACTATGATGTGGACTTTGTAGTTACTAGAAAGAATGATTATAAGAAGGTGACAACAGAATTTAATAATGATTCAAGTAGATGGTCTGATACAGATGTTAGAAGTAACAGATATATCTTAGTTGACGGTAATTATTACAATTTAGAAGATATTGCATTTAATAAAAATGGAGATACTTGGAATAATAATAATCTTATTAACAAAGAAACAGAAGATCCAGACAATCATAAGTTAATATTCTATGTTACTCAAGTTGATTTTAATGTAACTTATTCTGGATATGAAGTATATGAGCCAACAAATGAAGATATTGCTGCCAAAAAATTCTATATTGCTGTAGAAAATTATAATGGTTTTAGTGGTACAGATATTGGTATTGAGTATAACAATATTCGTGATCCGGATAATCCTTCAGCTGGTGAGATTGATATTGCTAATGGTAGGTACTTCTCTATATACGAAATAGGTAGTGATGTTGATGTGTATATTCCTTTAGATAACTTAGACAATAAACAAAACTCCTTACAAGTTGTAGGAGCGAATGTTGGTGGTATTGTAGGGTATGCAACATCTACAAATTCAAACAGTGATACAACTAAACTTTATATGACAAAAGTTGAAAATAACTGTTATGTCTATAGTTACACCGGTATTAAAGATGTAGAGGCAGTAAACTACGCCGGAGGATTACTTGGTAGAGTAGATAATTGTACTGCAGAGGTTTCTATAGGTGCCAACCAAGGCGAAGTATTTGGTTTCTATGCAGGAGGATTGGTTGGTGTTGTCCAAAACTTTGGTAGCAATACTAATGATTACACTCTAAGCATAGATAATACTTACAATTCTAATGGTGACGACTCTCATGATAAGAATAGAGCAAATATAATTAGCTATGATATTTTGGGAGAGGATGGCGAAACTGTTAAGTTAAGCGGAGCTTCTGGTGCGTTTATTGGAAAATTTGGATATAATATACCTAACCTTAGTTTGGCTACTAATGATAAGAATCCTGTTATAAGAGAATCATACTCATCCACTGATAACTTAAGATTTATAGGTAAGTATGTTGGTAATGACGGAAACGAAAAGAATCCTACGAATGATGAATATAAAGGAATATTTGAGTCAGTCTTTGTTATTAAAAGTTCTGAAAGTACTATTATAGTAGAAGAGAACGATTTAGTTTCATTGAGGGAAAAAAACAAAGAATATAACATCTTTGGTTGGACATACAAAGATACTGTTACTACTCCTAGCAAGTGGGTGACAGAAGGTTGTGCTTTTTATGAGATAGAGGGCACTACTGGTAAAATATTTAATACCAATACATTTGTTGCTCCAGAAGATTACTACTCTACTCAACCTTTTGCTAACTTTGGTTGGGGCAGTATATGGCAAAGAGATGGAAGTAATAATGCATATCCAGTTCTAATGTTTGCTGCGGGATATTGGATAGACTTTGCAACACTTCCAGACTATTATGATGCTGATTCTAATATGGTAAAAGTAAGTAGAAATGTAGGTATATTTGATGGCGAAGTTACCACAACAGAAACTGACTGGTATCAAAATGACCATTTTGTAATAAGTCGTGCTTCTCAACTTGCTTGGATTGCTAGAATGACAGCGTGTGGATATGATTTTGAAGGTAAAACTATAGAAATTAAGACTGGATTGGATTTTGCAGGCAAAATATGGGTAAGTATTGGTTATGCAGATTTTGATTTAGAAAACTATGAGTATAAAGAATCTATTGATGATGTAATAAATAGTACGCAATATACAGATTCAAAAACCAAAGAAGTTGTAAAAGCTTCTGATTATAATTCTACGACAGATAAATACCAAAAAGTTCCAGTAGGAAGTGTTTATAGACCATTTAAAGGTACAGTGACTACAACAGGTACTGAAAGAAAGGCAATGCTTAATGTTAGGGCTGTATCGTTTATGGCTTATTATCTATCAACCAATAGTCAAAAAGAAGAATTTGTATACGAAGATTATTTAGGTAAAATATCTAAATATAGTCAATATTCTGGTTTGTTTGGTTGTATTAATAAAGCTACAATCTCTAACATTGAGGTTGGTGATGGAAGTGTAACGGAAACAATTGACGGAACTAAGTTTGTAGGTGGACTTGTTGGACATTCTGTAGATTCTAAGTTAACAAATATCCAAACCATGACTAAGATTTCTTATTCTGTAGGGCTAGGTGCTGGAGCAAAATTTTATAATGGTGGATTTATTGGTGGCGTTGTTGGTTATGCTGAATATAATACTAATTTCGAAACAGCATACTTTACAAATATTACAGGAAGTGGAAATGCACTAATTTCTTATATTAGTATTGATACTGGTAAATACATTGGCGGGGTTGTAGGAAAGTTACAACTAAACAATATCACCGATCATTCAATAATTTTGAAAGACCTGCATAGTACTTATAACATAGTACATAAAGCAAAATATCTGGAAAGTGAAATTGCTGGTGAAACTCAAAGTATTGGTGGAGTCATAGGTAAAATTAGTACTTCATATTGTAAAGATTTATTGTTATATAATATTACAAGCGGAACAACTAGCACAAATGCTATTATTAGTATCGAACTAGACGATTCAAATGTTTGTCCTAGTATTAACTATATTGGCGGATTAGTTGGAAATATCTATGAATATGATCCTGTTAACTACATGGTGTATTTAGCAGATTTAAGTAGCAGTGTTGCAATAAGTGTAATAAATGGCGAAAAATGTACAAAAGATATTTTAGTTGAAAATGTTGGTGGAATTGTCGGATATGTTAATGATTACGATACAATTATTACATCCAAATATGATAAAGTTTTAAAAGACAAATTTGCAGGTTTTGATGACCCTAATATTATAGGATTGCAAGATGTTGAAAGAAATTCGTCATCTTATAGTGCAACAGCCAATAGAGAATCTGTTTCTCAACAAACAAAAGCATTTGATTACGTTTTAACATATACGAGGGGCAGTATTTCAATTGGCGGTTATGGTACGACTGAAGCGACAAATATCAATTGTAAAAATATTGGTGGTTTTATTGGAAGTGGAAAAAATTTATCAATTTATGGTCTAGTTGATGCTGAAATCAAAGATGGATATTACACTACTTATAATATCTGGTTAGAAAGTAAAATTAACATTACTTTAAACAATGAACGTAATGGTTGTTTTGATACAAATATTGGCGGAATAATAGGAAATATTAATACAGCTGATTGTGATTATACAAAAGGTATAATTAAATTAGTTAGGAATTCTGGCGAAATTGTTATAACAAAAGGGAAAAATGTTGGTGGAATTGTTGGTTATGCTAAAGGAGTACTAATTGAAGGTGTTATTAATAGTGGTGATACAACAGCTAAATTAGTCGAGGATAATACTGTTGCAAGTATTGTTGGTTACTTGCATAAATCATATTTATTCGAAGCTGACAATACTGGTAAATTAATTATTGGTGCAGAGGGTTCTGCAGAATCTCTAATTATCTATAACATTGTTGCTGGCGATGATATATCTGTTGCAAAAAATACCAGATATTATAGTAGTGAAACAAATTTTGCTTATCAAGACAATATGACAGACTCATCTGTATGGAATTATGATGATGGCAGTACAACGATTCTTCTATACGCTTTGCCTATAGATAAGTTACAAGTTATCGATGAGTATTATTACTATATTGAAGATGAATTTGATTATCTAACCGTTCAGAAATTGCAGAGTATGAGATATGGCAAGGTTAAGTATGTTGACGAAGTAACAACTCCTGGAACACAATATATTTCATATCAACAGATTTTGCCGGGACTTGCTAATATTGATGTTGTTAATAATGCTGGTACAAAAATTGGCACTAAAGATGCAATTACTAATACTGATGTGTTTAATTTGTACTTTGCTGATAGTTTTGATATCAAAACTGTATCTCTTAATCCATTTGGCTCTAAGAACTTTGTGTTTGAAGGGAATGTGATTGGAAATAACAAAGATATTATTTACAATGGTTATAATAGTGCTGGATACTTAACAAGTCTTGATAACGAAAATTTGGGAATGTTTGGTGTGCTTGCTGGAGGCAATAGTCTAGAGAACTTCAATATTACTTATGTTCCAGTTCAGGATAAGTATATTGCAGATGATTATGATGATAAATTGACTAATGCTTCATTTGTTGTTGGTCATATAACTAAGGTTCAATTTAGTAGTGGTACATTTATAGAGGGAGATTTGTTAATAACATCTTTAACCAATATTGGTATTAAGGCTACATCTACTGCAAATAATCAATTAATTGTTAAGTCTATTAATGTAGGTGGAATACTTGGAAGCAATGTAAGTAATAATGAGAGTATTTATACTACTATTGCGGATACTGCAGGTGCAGACTCTAAAGTTTCTATTACTAATTGTCATGTTGGAGTAACAGGCTCTGGTGGAAGCATATTGATTCAAAATAACTATAGCAATACTAATACGCCATCTTACACTGGTGGAATAATTGCCAAGACTAATGGTGGTGTAACTATTTCTGGAACTGAAACAAATATTGGTGTGGATGATGCCACTGGCAATACTAAAGATGTAATAGTTACAGTTAGTGGTGGTAACTATAATGGTGGTATTGCCGGTCATGTTAATGGTGGAAGTATTACAGGTGTTGATTTGGCTAATGTTGTAATTGGTGTAAGTACATTTGTGAGTGGTGCTGATTACTACTATGGTGTAATGGTTGGAAGTATGCAGTTGGGTACACTTTCTGAAAATACAGTTAATAGTAGTGGTATTAATATTAATTCAGAGATTAAAGACAAAATTAAAGAATTTAAGTTAGGCTCTGTTGCTGGTAATATAAGTGGTGGTGATAGTGAAGAAGTTATTGTTCAGAAAAATACTATCAAGCTATCTGGATATACTTATAGAGTAGTAAAGGAAGGGGTTGCTCCAGTTGTTAGAGCCGTAGCTGATACTTCAGTTATAACAACTCTTCGTACTGGTGGATTGTTTGGAACAATAACTAATACTTGTATTAGTTCTAGCATAACTGTTAATGCATTAACATTAGGTCAAAAAATGACCATTACTGCCGATGCAGAAACGTCATATATTGGTGGTATGATAAGTAGTATTAATAGTACTAATATTGGTCAACAAGTTGCAAGTACTGGAAATACAGTTAAGTTAAATGCTACTAGTAGTATACTAGTAGATGGCTCAATGGGTACTGCTTATGTTGGTGGATTTGCTGGTATGGCAGAAAATTGTACCAATGCAGGTGCTGGACCGGATTATACAATTACAACATTTGGAGGTGTATCTTCTGTAAATCCTGCTGAAAAGAATATAGATAATATTACTATCACTGCCGGAAGTGCAACTTGTCAAACTGTATATGTAGGCGGTGTATTTGGTGTTGTTAAGAACACTACATTAAATGTAGCTACAGTAAATAAGGTTATTCTTACAGCGATTGCACAAGATGGCGGAAAATCTTATGCAGGTGGTGTTGTTGGTTATGTAGATGGATTAAGCAATAACCCTACAACACTTGGAGTATTAAATTCTTCAAAAATAACTGTTACAGAGTCTGAAATAGAAGCAACAGGTTTGGCAAATGGTGCTGACCCTGCAACCGCAGAAACTTATGCTGGCGGTGTTATAGGAACTACATCGTCTGGTAGTCAAGTTTTAACTCTTAATGATATTAATGTAATAAGTAATACAACCATTACTTCTCTAAATAGTCATGCTGGTGGTGTGCTTGGTGAAGTAAAAGGTACTGTTGTGTTAGATATTGACTCTTCAGGATTGGCTAATGTAGTAATCACTAGCGAAAAATCTTCTGCGGGTGGTATTGCTAGCTTGGTGACAAGTAGTGCTAATTTGACAATAACTAATGACTCTAATCCATTTGGTGAATTAACTGTTACTGGTGGAGCTAATGTAGGTGGTTTATTTGGAGAAATACAATCATTAAGTACAATAACATTTAGTAATTTAAATACAATAAATCATAAGATGACTGTAACATCAAATGCAAATGCTGGAGGCGTTGCTGGGTATATTGCTGGAACATTGAACTTTAAAGATGACTCTTTGACAATGACCAATAATACTAATACAGTAATTTCTGGTAGAGATAATATAGGTATGGTGTTTGGTAGGGTTGATAGTGCTAAAGTTAATACAGGTACAGATAATACAATTAATCAAATAACTGTATCTAATGGTAATGCTATTCTTAACACAGGTGGTGATACTATTAATACAGGCTATACTGGTGGTGTTGCTGGAACATCTAATACAGCAATTACTAACATGACAGTAAATAATACAACTCTTACTGGTGAAAACATTGCAGGTGGTGTTGTTGGATATTATACTGGAAGTAGCATTACAACAGCTAAGGTTGGTGAGGCTACTGCTAATGCTATTACGTCTGTAGGTACATCTGGTGGTGTAATAGGTAAACATAGCGGTTCTTCTAATGTTACACTTACAACATTAACTTCTAAGAATAATACTATCACTGGTAAAGACAATGTCGGTGGTATTATGGGTGTAAGTGATGGTGATGGTACTATTACTCTTGATACAACAACTATAGATAGTCTGACATTAAAGGAACAATATGTAGCTGTAAATCTTTCAGAACAACCAAACGGAAATGTCGGTGGAATTATTGGTTCTGTTGGTCAAGCAACAACATTTACGACTTCTCTTAAAATCGAGAGTATTACATCTATCTCTGGTGCTAAAGTAGGTGGCGTAATTGGAGTGATGAATGCTGATGTAACTGTTGCTACTGATGGTGATGATACTAAGAATGTATTTACTTTAGGTAGTATCGTAATCTCTGGAACAACTCATGCTGGTGGAATTATTGGAGATGTTGCTTCTGGAATACTTACTCTTAAAGAATTCCAAGTTGTAAACAAGACAACTTTAGATGTTTCAACTTCTGCTACATCTGGCCAAGCTGGTGGATTGATAGGTAGTACAAGCGGAACAATAAACTTTAATGAAATGAAGTTCCAAGGTGGCAATAAAATTATTGTCAGCATAGGAAATACAACTTCTAATGCTGGTGGATTAATAGGTAATGTTGCTGGTGGTGAAGTAACATTTAATGAGTTGCAATTTGCAACTGAAAATACAAGTGATTCTAATGTTATAGAGATAACTGCCTCAAGTGAATACGCGACTGGTTCTAACTTAGGCGGATTGTTTGGTAATGTTGGTGGAACTGTTACTGTTGGTGATAACTTTAAATTTAATAACGAAGATGAACCAAATACAATTACTATTAATGGTAGTTGGAGCGGAAATAACGCTGGTGGAATTGCTGGTAACATGGCTAGTGGCTCTAATGTTACATTTAACTCCTTTGGATTAGATGAGCATGATGCAATAGATATCAACACAGGTGTTGGTGCTAACGCTGGCGGATTCGTAGGTGTTATGGCGGGAACACTTGAATTTACATCCGTTAATACTATAGAGCCAAAAATAGAAGTTGCTAGTAGTAATGCAGGTGGAATCGCTGGATATATTAGTGGAACTCTAACTTTTGCTGGAAATACATTAACACTAACTAACTCTTCCTCTATGATTGCTGGTTCTGAAAATGCAGGTATGGTATTTGGTGTTGTTGCAGATGGTTCAACTAAAGTTAATACTACAGATGCTTGTACAATTAGTAACATAACAATAACATACGGAGGTATAAGTTCTTCTGAAGGTAATGCAGGTGGTGTTGCTGGAACAGCGGATACAGCATTTAATACGATAGATATTACTGAAATAGAAATTTACGGAAAACAAAACGCCGGTGGTATAGTTGGTGTATATTCTGGAAGTGCATTAACTGATGTTTCTGTTACAGAGTGTACTAATATATTTGCTAGTATAGAAGAGAGGGTAACTTCATACGCCGGTGGCCTTGTTGCTAAATATACTTCTACAAGTCCTCTAACTGTAACTGGTGCTACTTCAAGTAATAACACATTACAAGCAAAAACTATCGCTGGTGGTGTGATTGGAAGTATTGGTAAAAATATTACATTTGAAGTAAAATTGCAAGTAACTTATATTACAATTACAGAAGCACAATATATCGGTGGTATTTCTGGTCAAACTACTGCTGATATTACAATTGATTCAAGTGATTTTGATTTGAATACTATAAGTCTTGAAACTCCAGCGACAGCGGGTGAAGATAACTATGCTGGACTACTTGTAGGTGATTCTAATGGTGATATAACAATATCTACCAATTTTAAGCTTGGTGGTGATAATAGTGTTATTGCGGGCAACTTTGCTGGTGGTTTGGTTGGTAGCTTGGCTGAGGATAAAACATTGAAACTTAAAGTGTTTAATTTAAATAAGAACTCTATTAGTGTAAATTCACTTGAAAAAGGTTCTATAGCTGGTGGATTAGTTGGATATTTGGCAGGAACATTGACGGTTATTGACTATAATATTGATACTTCTAATTCCATTTCTGTTACAGCGAAAGAGAATAAGGAAGACACTATCGCTGGTGGATTGATTGGTCATGTTAAAGCTACAGCAAGTGCAACATTTGCTGAGTATGTTAATAGTGATACAATCACTGTTAGTGCTAGTGCAATAGGCACATTTGCAGGTGGATTGTTTGGTAAGCTTGAAGGAACAGTAGAATTTGAAAATATTAGTACAATTACTTCCAAGTTAGTAATTACTGGTAATACCGCAGGTGGTATTGCTGGATATGTTTGTGGAATATTGAATTTTAGTGGCGATTCTTTAACAATTACCAATACTAATAATATAGTAACAGGTGCTGGAACGGTGAGTGGAGCTAATATCCAAACTGTTGGTATGGCATTTGGTAGAGTTGAAAATGGCGGTGTTAATGTTAGTGCCGGAGAGATTACTAATATAGAAGTTTCTGGAGATTCCGTTACAGGTACTTATGCTGGTGGTATTGTAGGTTGGGCTAATACCACAGTTAGTGGAATGACTGTTAATGGTAAATTAACCATTACAGGTAATGGACCTACTGGTTCTGGTATTAATGCTGCAGTAGGTGGAATTGTCGGACATTATGAAGGAGGTTCAATAAGTAATTGTAATGTTAAAGGTACAAATAGTACAGATATTGTAGATTTGACATCAGCTAATTATAGTTATGTAGGCGGAATTGTTGGTCATGTAACTAATAGTAGTGATACGGAAGTTACTCTTAACACTAATAATGTTGAAAATACAAAAATCACTGGTACAATAATTGGTGGACATGTTGGTTATGCTGTTGGTCCTGGAGAAGGCAAATATATAACTTTGAACTTCGTTAATAATAGTACAATATCTAATTCTACACTTAATGCGACAGCAACTAATGGAACTATTATCGTAGGTGGATTTGTAGGTCAAGCAGATGGCGTAATTCTTGAAGACGAAAGCAATATCAAAGTTACTTTCGATTATACAGGAAACGTAACATTAACAGAAGTTGGTGGTTATGTTGGCCATATGAAGTTTGGTACAATTACTGGGTGTTCTAATAATGCTACATTAACACCTATAACATCTAGTGGAACATTTACAATTATTAATCTTGGTGGAATTGTTGGTAAATTGGAAGATAGTGTTTCGGAAGAAGGAGACTTTAAAGATATTATTGTTAAAGATTGTACAAATACAAAGGCTTTAGGTACTGAAACTTGCACTAATGTTGGTGGTCTGATTGGTTATATAAGAGTTAATGAATATAGCAAATTGACTATAGAAGATTCAGGTTCATTAACAGAAAATGCTACTGCCATAACTGCTGCTAATTCTAAAGAAGAAACATATGCTGTTGCGGGTAATGCAGGTGGAGTTGTAGGACTTCTAGATAGTGTTGATTCTGGAGATACAAAAAAGGACATACTTGGTACAGGTTCAATTAATCTAAATGCTTTGTCTAATACTGGTGCTATTACTGCTGAGAATGCAGGTGGAATAGTGGGAAAAGTAGACTTAAAGGTTAATTTTTTACAAATGTTGACTTGTGCTAACTCTAATGCAATAACTGCCTTATACAATGCAGGCGGAATTGTTGGTAATTTAACTACTGGAACAAATGTAACTATTGATGGAAGCGGTAATGAGTGTACTAATTCTTCTACTATTACAACAACTGCAGATGCTATTTCTGCTACAAACACAGTAGAGTCCAATACAGGCGGTATTGTAGGATATGCGTTGATTACTGGAGGAGAAACAATTATTAGTAATAACATTAATACTGGAACTCCTATTGGTACAGCAAACAAAACTACTAATGCAGGCGGAATTGTTGGACATGGAGTTGTAGGTGGTAGTGGACTACTTACTATGGTAGACAATGTTGTAGGTAATGGTAGTGCAATTACTATTACTGCTACAGATAATGCAGGTAGTATTATTGGATATGGTGAAATTGCGGATAGTACTAATGCGTATTTGAGTGGTGAATCAGAAACAGATATACAAGGAAATCTACTTAAAGATACAAGATTTGTAACAGGTGCATTGCCAAGTAGCGCTGCTTGGGAGATTGATTCTTCAACTGGTGCAGGTTCTACAGTTAGTGATGATGATGATGAAACTTATGATTTGACTGATGAAGAAAAAGAAACCCTACAAACTAAGTCTTTGATTAGGATTTATACAACTGGTACTAATAATCAGGAATTAGCAAATACAATTAATACATCATCAACCACAGGTGTAGCTGGTCAGGTAGTTGGTAGGATTGACTTAACTGGCAAGGATTCATCTAGTGCTGAGGGTGTTAAGAACAACTATGTATTAGCATATATTGCTGGATATGATAACAATAATGGTTTAACTATTGAAGCAAAATATGCATTAGGTGGAATAGTTGGTATTCTTAGATGTGGAATTGTGTATAATTGTAATAACAATGCTGGCCTAAGTCAAAATTCTCAAAGATTAGGCGGAATTGTTGGCCAGTTAAATGGTAGAGCGGTTATTAAGTGTAATAATAATCAAGCAATAACAAACAAAAGTACAGCAAATGTTAGTAAACTTAATACTGGTGGCATCGTTGCAAATGGTCAATTGGGTGGAATTGTTTATTGTAATAATGGCGGTGTTATAACCGCTCCTGCAGGAGCAATTGGAGGAATTGCTGGAAATTTACTTAGTATGAAATATGCAACTGCTGAGTATACTACAGGTGACGGAACAGATCCATCAACAATTTATACAGAAAATAATGTTTCAACAGAAAGACCTTGGGATAAGATTGGTATAATTAATTGTGAGAATACGAAAGAAATAGTAGTGGAAACTGCAGAGTATTCAACAATGGCGGGAATAGTTGCTACTTATACTAGTGGAGTAATTTACAAATGTAAAAACAGTGGTAATGTTAGTGTTAAGGAGGAAACTACTGATGATACTCCTGACAAATCTGCACATATTTCGGGCGGAATTGTTGGTCTTTTGTATGTAGTTGGAAATTATGCAAAGAAAACATTTATATCAAATAATGAAGTTTCTTCAACTATAATAAAATCTAAAGAATGGGGAGTTTCAGGAGGAATTGTTGGACAAATTCAAGTTGGTCTTACTATTGAAGAATCGCATCTTGAAAATTTGTTAAAAGATGGAGATGGAAACTATTTATTACCAGAAGCAGTTGAAAATCTGATAAAAAATCAAGGATTAAAAGTGGTGATGAAAACTCAAATTATTGTACAGAACAATGATTTGACAAACACATCTGAGTTAACTATTGGTAGACCAACTGCAATGGCAGGTGGAATAGTAGGTAAGGTTCAAATAGCCGAATGGTTTGATAACAATAAAATAATACAAAGAGAATTTACTAATTCTGGAGAGAAAGCTGTAGTTCAAATAATCGGAACAGATTCGGCAACAGCGGATTATGACACAACTAAACAAAAGAGCTTAGATAATTTAAAAATTTCTGGTTCAAGAATAGGTGGTGTTGTTGGTGTAATAGACGTTCCAAGTTTACAAAATAATACTGGTAACCCTGATACAACATCAGCATATACTGCTGCTGAATTAAGAGTAAAACAGCGATATATTTTGGGTTATGTAACAGGTTATAGTTTCGATAATAGTAATAGCTTTGTAATTACTGATGTTTCTACTTATGCAGTTGCTGGAATAGTAGGTCATGCTAGATGTTCATTAATTACTAATTGTACAAATAATAACAAAATAGAAAATAATAGTACTCTCTCTTGTAGTAAAATAGCGGGTATTTGTGCAAACTTTGCTGGAAGAGGTGTAATATCTTGTTACAATACTGCTAACATCATTAATCTAGCAAGATCGCCAATTGGATATACAGTTGATGGTATTGAAAAATCTGAAAATCCTGTAGCTGGTGGAATAGTAGGTGATTGTCCAATAGGTTCTCTTGTTAATTGTCATAACAAGGGAAATGTAGAGGCTTATTACAATGTAGGAGGAATTGCTGCTAAGAATGCAAATCATATTTATGATAGTTCTGTTACAAGAACAGATGATAATCCTGCAGGTTATAATTATTTATGGGATAGCGGAACTAATAGTAAAGGTATCTATAACTGTAAAAATACTGGTAGTGTGACTTGCACATATGATCAGGAAACTTCAGATATCAATAAACTTACTAGAGCTGGAGGAATAGTTGGAAGCTTTGTAGAAGGTGTTATTAAAGACTGTACTAATAGTGGAAGTGTTAGTAACTCTGAAGGTTACGCAGCTGGTATTGCGGGATATGTTAATCCTGATAATATGGCAAAAATAGATACTTCTACCAATAAGTACACTACAATTATCTCTGGTTGTAAGAATGTTAATAGTAGTGGAACCGAAGTAGAATTTAGTGTTGGAGGATCTAACCAACTTGTAAGTAATGATGAAAGTAATAGTATTACAATTACTGGAAAAAGTGTTAATTATCAAGACCCAATCTATAATCCAAGAATAAAGATTGTGTTTGAGATATTAAACAATCAGGCTTCAAATGCAACAACTGGAGCTGCAGATAATTATTCTATGACGTTGGTTGCTCATGAACAGATATATGACGCATCAACAGATTCATTCTCCTCCTTTCAAGAATTAACAGGAGTGTTTGATAATATCTTTGAAAATACAAATGAAAATACTACAATGGAAGCAACGATTTCTGGAGCTAAAACTGTTGCAGAATTTAGGAATGTTGTTAATTATAACTATGAGAAAACCAACAAGCTTACAATTTCGATAGTTATAAACAATGCCAAAGATGAGCAATTCTCAAATTATTTGTTATATAAAGTGAGTTATGATGGAGCTGTTCCGGAAGAGAGTTCAATTGTTTGTCAAGGTGACGAGTATACTATTACTATCGACCCGACAAAATCATGTAATATAACCTTTAAGATACTTGGTTCGTGGCATTATTATACAGGTGCAGAACAATCTGAAAAAGATTGTGACAAAAAAACATGTTCAGATTGTTCTGCTGAAGATCATACTCATTCGTATTGTAGTTCGGCAAGTAGGCTTTATATTGCTGATGGATTCTATGAAAGTAAACCAGAAGCCGGGCCATCTTCATGTGCTTGTGGAGATAAAGTGAATACCAAAATTGAAGGAACAAAGCAAACAGGAGATAATAGTGATAAATATGTTTGGCCAACAAGTTAACAAATTTCCCACCAAATTTTTAGCTTATTGACTAAGGATATAAAAACTATAGGTTTGTTTACTTTGTGGTAAAAAGCAAAAAGACTAACTTTGCTAAATATAAGCAAGGTTAGTCTTTTTTGCGTTTTAAAAATAGGTGGAAAAATGGTTTGGTGGTAAAGTACTTGGTTGTGGTCAAAATGTCTTAAAAAGATGGTTTTTTGGGCTTGAGAATAGTGATAATAAACTCTTAGGTTATCTTTGGTCGGTTGAAAGGATTAGGTTTGAGACATTGTCTTTAATCATTTTGCCTATAAAGTAAGGCTTAATATCTATATTTTCTATAGTTGATATGTCTTCCCAATGGAACTGGTGTCTTTTTAAGACTCCTTTGTCTAGTTCTTCTATCTCAAAATCTTTGGGCTCAATAGGAGTGGTTGGGTTTACTATATAGTAATAACCAATTTCGTGACAAGTAATGCCGTCTTGTGAGATGAAAATGTTTTCGTTAACACATACTAATTTTTCAATTTCTACATCAATATTAAGTTCTTCTTTGACTTCTCTAAGTACTGCAGTCTGGGTAAGTTCGCCAAGTTCTACATGACCACCGGGTAGGCAGTATCCTGGCATTGTTTTTGCCTTGAGTAAAAGAATTTTATCATCTTGTTTAACTATTCCGCAAACTCTTAATTTAAATTTTCCTGTAGGGTCTTTGATGTCAATATCTAACATAACTTTATCTCCTTTTGTAACCGAAATTACTTGTATTGTAGCAAAATATACAAATTAAAGAAAATAAAATTGAATAATAGACAAAAATGTTTAATTGTCTGCTTTTGCTAAATCAAAAAATTTCATTAGTCCGCAAGTTATAGAGTAGGCGATTTTTTGTTGATAGTCGCTTGATAGAAGTAGTGTTTCGTCTTCTGGATTGGTAAGGTACCCGCATTCAATTAGTACAGCACTGCAAGGAGATTGATTAAGTATGTAGTAATCGCCAAAGTTTGCTTCATTTCTTGCTGTGTCAATTTGGGTAAGTAAACATTCTTGGATTGCAGATGCAAGTACTTGGCTTGATTCGTCTTTCTCTTGGTAAAAAGCTTGAGCGCCTCTCTGGTGAGAGTTAGGGTAAGAGTTGCAATGAATACTAATAACAAAGTCTGGTTTGGCTTGGTTAATAATTTCCACTCTTTTTTCCATATCGCTAAGCTTGTAGCTTTCTGCATTTTCATCATAAAGAGCAGAATCGTCCTCTCTTGTAAGTACCACATTGAAGCCAAAGTCTTTCAACATAGTCTTTAATTTTTTTACAATTTCTAAATTAATTGTTTTTTCCTCTGCTCCTGTATTTACTCCGCTACAACCTGCATCTCTTGCCCCGTGTCCTGCATCTAAAACAATGGTGTAGGGCAGATATGGGGTATCTTCTGCTTTTGTAACAACAACGATTCCTAAAGTTAACATTCCACTTATTAGGATAATTGCAAGGACAGCTAGAATTGGTTTTAATTTAATAACTTTAATCATAGAAAAAACACCTCTAATAAGAATGTATTAGAATATTTTTCTAAATATGTGACATAAACGAAATGTTGTTGAGGTATAAGGAGTTGACATGCCTTTATTTAGTTATAGACTATTAGTAATTTTATACAAAAAAACTACTAGATGGATTTCTAGTAGTTTAATTTTCTTCTGCTAATTTTTTTGCTCTTTTTTTGTAAATAATACTTACAACTATTGCAATTGAGATTATTAAAACTATTGAGCATGTAATAAGTATTAGAGCTGTAGATTGGGTCTGGGTAATATTATCAGTATTAATAAGACCTGTCTTAACATATCCTTCTATTAAATTTTGGTTCTTATCATAGAATCGCACGAAGGTGTAATCTGAATTATTGTCATAATCTATTGTAAGAACTCTTGTTCCTGTTTCTATTTCTGATACAACTAGACTTGTCTCATCAGCTTCTAAATACACTTTAACAGTAGTTGTATCATCAAAAGTTCTTAGAGTTGCATTTGGGTAAATTATTTCATAGTTAATAACTTCGCTTAGATAGGTTAAATCATTCTTGTTAATATATCCATAATCGCCGTCGTCTAAATCGATTATATAATACTCAATATTGCCATAATTGATACTGGCTGTAGAGTAGATTGTTATCCTGTTGTTAACTTTTAATTTTTGTAAAATTACAGGGGTGTCTACACCGTTTAGGAAATATGGTCTATCATAAATAAAAACATTCTTGTTGTTTACTTGGTAAATGCCAGAAATGTTCTTGTAATTGAAAGCAGGATTCATAATTTTGTCAATACGGCAACACTTATTGTCAAAAAGATATATTATGCCATTTGTTTTGTCTATACTTATTGAGTTGTAATCTGTATCGCCAAAACTATAACTAAGTGAACAAAGTAGCGCAATATTATTGTAGGAAATATTATATTTTTGAATAGTTTTGTTATTAGGGATAAGTGCATACAAAGTTGTGTCATCTGAAGATATATCTTGAATATTTTTGTCTATTGTAATAGTTGTCAAATGTATGCCTGAAGTATCATATAAATGTAAGTTATTTTCAACAGAAATTACAAGCTGGTCGTTTCCAATATTTGTAATTCTTCCGCTACCAAAAATTGTGTGAGAAATTGTATAACAAACTTCATTTATAGTATTTATTTCAAAAATTCCATTTGTGCCTAATATGTACAAAGAGTTGTTAATAGTTGTAATATCTAGTACTTTCTCAATGCTATGAGTAATTGATTTAGTAATATTAGTTTCTAAGTTGTAAGAATAAATATTTTGCTTATTTAAGTTTTGGTTATAACTTGCGAAGTAGACTGTGTTGTCTATAATTGTTGCACTGTCTAGGTTGGTTAAATTATCGACTGTAAGGTTTGTTAGAACATTTTTGTCAAGGCAAGTTACGTCGCCGTCATTAATAATTTGTACTCTTCTATTGTTAGAATCTGCAACAATTAATTTGTTGTCTATAAATTCAATGTTTGAGTTTTGGTTAAATCTTCCGACCTCTCCACATTCGCTGGCAAGTATAATTTTGCTTCCAACAATAGAGCCCTTGTTGTCAGTTGTTAGTTGAAAGCTAAACTTCTGTATACACTTAGTTCCGCTATCAGAAATATATATATCATTGTTATGCAGAATTATATCATTAGGAAGGCTTAAGTCGTTGGTGACAAATCTAGTATCGGTTGTATTTCCATTTCTTGTTTGGTCAGCATCAAAGTCATCGTTGTTGTTAGAATATTGTAAATCGGTTCTAAGTACATAGATAACATTGGTATTATTGATTGCTAATAAATAATCAGTCTCATCATATGTATATAGGACAAGACTTGTGATATTTGGTTTAGGGAATAAGGATTTCGTAAACTGGATTGAATTGTTATAATCAATCTTCCAAAGAGAACTACTTTCGCTATTAGTGGAGTCGTTAACAATATAAGCAGAGTTGGTATTTGTTACAATGTTTAGCATGGTTTGGGTTTGGTTATTGATAGCTGTATTTGTGTATCTACTAATGTAGCTTAAATCAAGAGGGGATAAGAAATAGGAAATAAATTCGTTATCATTAATACAAGCAATTGTTAAGCGGTCTGTGTTTTCTGCTATTGAGAAACTCTTATAATTTGGAAGTGAGGTAGTTTTTGCAACATCAATATAAATATTAACTTTAACAAAATTTTTTAAAGTATAAGCACTTAAGCCATTATCATCATGAACAAATAGGAAATTTTTGCTTATCTGGATATCTTTAATATTATCAAAAGTTGTGCCATAAACTGATAGGCTGGATACTTGTTTAGTGCTTTTGTTTAGAATTTGTATATTCGTACCGTCTAAAGTATATACAATAATATCATCATTTAAGCTAAACTGGGTGATTCCTGCTAAGTTATCGTAGAACTCCGCCTTATTATTATAATGTGCAAAAATAAGAGTATTGTCCGAAAAACTATCCGCCAAAACTTTATTACTGCCATTAAAATTAAATGTAAAGATACTAACTACTAATATTAAAAGCAAAACTAATTTCTTCATAATTTCCCAATTTTATTCCTTTATATATTAAATAATTATATCAAAATATTATAAATTAGGCAAAAAGAATTAAAATCTTAATTCAAATTATATAAAATAAAAAATTTTTCAAAAAATTGACATAAAAGACTTGCAAATATTAATTTAATGGTTTAGAATAGAACAAATGTTCGATAAACTTTCGAACAAAATAGAGTTGTTTATAAAATTGCACAATAAATTCGACAAATTTCGACAATAAAATATAAATTTGTACAAAAAATTACAAATTTGTACAATTATGTCACAAAATTTTGACAAAGGTAGGTTAAATAATTATACTGTTATTGTGCATAGAAATTTTTGCGAAAAAAGGAGATAGAAAAAATTGAAAAATTGGAGTAAAACATTACTTTATAGTTATAGGTATTTAGAAACGATAGTAGAAACAATAGATGATATGGTTAAAAAAATTAGTCTTTATTCTATGTATTATAATAGGAAAAATAATTTCGATACAATTTCTCAAATTAATAAGCTAATTGAATTAAATGATAGAAAGGTAAATTTAACTAATTTAAAAGTTATTATTGAGGAGTGTTTGGATTGTCTTTCTGTTAAAGATTTGCAATTTGTTAGCTTATTCTATATTGATGGATTAAATCATGAGGAGACAGCTAAGGCAATGAATGTGAGTGTCAGAACCTTCTTTAGAAGAAAAAAATTGGCGTTGGAGAGATTTACTTCTATACTTAGCAAAAAGTATTCTATTGAATATTTTTTTGATAATTATTCTGAGGAGAGTTGGTTAATTGACTTTTATAAATTTAATCTTAGGAAAGCTTATAATGAAGAGAAAGTGCAAGAAGATTTGGATATAACAGATAAGTGTATGGATAATGGCAAATATATATTTGATACGCTTAAAGATTTAAGAAAAATTACTATTTAGAGCAAATTATCGTAATCTATTTTTGTAGGTTTAGGTAATTTTCTACTTTTGGTCTTATTTGTAGGTAAAGGCTTTGCTTTAGGTGATTTGTACATAATTAAGATAATGAAAATTATCGGAAAGCTTAATATTGCTATTATTATTCCACACTCTAGGTTGTTGAGTGGTGTGGGATTTTTATTTAAATTATTGGCGTATTGTTCCATAGTTTCGATATTAATTGCGATAGATTTAATATTATCTACATATTTGTGATATATATAACCGTTAACACCATAGAAACTTACAAAATACCATAGATTTCCTTGATAATCAATTGCTTCTTCGCCATAAATTTTGCCAATGTACTCTAGGTCGCTACAGTTTTGGGGTACAACGGTTATTATATTATCTTCAGTTATTTTTGGGCTTGATCGCAAATAGCATTTGTTATTTATTGTGGTCATGGAGGTTGCTGGATAGGCTTGAGATGGTGAGCCCAAGACTCTGCTGACATTACTTTTCATAACATAACCGTCAATGTCTTTGTAAGTTACTTTATAGAAGTCTTCGTTATAATCTAAAGTTATATATACAAAGTAGGTTTCTTCTAGATAGCAAATTATATTATCTTGGATTTCGCTACTTGCACTTTTGTAAAGGTAAGAGTATGAAGTGGTTATTCTTGCATAACCTTGAGTTGCAAAAGCTATAACTTTTGGAAATAAGGATATAAGCAAGATGTAAATTATAATAATTATTTTTTTCATAATTAGTAATCCTCTAATAATATATTAAAATATTTTCCGTAAATAGAAATAGTATAAAAATATATAAAGAAGTCGAAAAAAATAAAATTTGTATGAAAAAATTGGAGAAAATGTTCAATGACAAAAGAGAAGGCAAATTCAATGCTTCAACAAATTCAAAGGGAGATATACAAAAGATTTGGAAACAAAAATCTAATGAATTACAACACTGGTAAGCTAGTACATCGAAAGCAAGTGGATTTCCATAAAGATATGCACAAAAACAGATGGGTTTTTGGAGGAAATAGAAGTGGAAAAACTGAGTGTGGGGCGGTTGAGACTGTTTGGATAGCTAGAGGAATTCATCCTTATAGAATGATCGAAAAAAGCACGGAAGGTTGGGTTGTTTCATTAAGTACTCAAGTTCAAAGAGATGTTGCACAAAAGAAAATTCTTCATTATTTAAATAAAGACTGGATTGAAGATATCATAATGACGCAAGGGAAAAAATCTGCTTGTGAGTATGGTGTTATCGATACGATAATTGTAAAAAACGTCTTTGGCGGTTTCTCCAAAATAGGTTTTAAGAGTTGTGACCAAGGTAGAGAGAAATTTCAAGGTACAAGTCTTGATTATGTATGGTTTGATGAAGAGCCACCGCTTGATATATATATGGAATGTAAAATGCGTGTTCTTGATAAACAAGGGATTCTTTATGGAACGATGACTCCGCTTAAAGGTTTGACTTGGGTGTATGAACAAATTTATCTAAATAATACCAACGACCCAGATATATGGTATCAGCAAATGGAGTGGGCGGATAATCCGTTTCTTAATAAGAATGAAATTGAAAAATTATCCAAAACTTTAGCGTATGATGAGTTGGAAAGTAGAAGGTATGGAAATTTTAGTGGTTTTGGCGGTAGAGTATATGGAGAATTTGATGAGAATATCCATGTAATCGACCCGTTTGAAGTTCCTCATGATTGGTATGATAATATTAGTATCGACCCTGGTTTGAACAATCCACTTAGTTGCCACTGGTACGCGGTTGACTATGATGGGAATGTGTATGTTATAGCTGAACATTTTGAAGCTGAGAAGGATATAGTGTATCATGCAAATAGAATTAAAGAAATTTGTAAAAAACTTAATTGGAAAACAAGTTATGGTGGAAAAATTGAAGCATTAATTGATAGCGCTGCCAACCAAAAAACTCTAGCTTCGATAAAAAGTGTAACAGAACTATTTTTTGAACAAGATATATTAGTTAATCCTAAAGTTAATAAGGATTTGTTTTCAGGTATTAGTAAAGTCAAGCAGTATCTGAAAGATGCTAATGGTAGGTCAAAATTATTTATTTTTAGAAACTGTACAAATCTTATTAGAGAGTTTAAATCATATTATTGGAGCGATAATGATTGCCCTATAAAAAGTGATGACCATGCTCTTGATGAGTTAAGATATTACATTATGAATAGGCCAGATATCCCTAAGATAGTGGAGGAAAAAACTATAGTTCAGAAGAATAAAGAAAAGTTAATTAGAAGATTGAAGTACAAAAAATAAAAGTTCTATTCAATTTTGTTAAAAATGGATACAATAAAGCAAAATTATAATAAATTGCGTAATATTATTTTGTAGCAAAATTAAACATTAAATATTAATATTTAATTTCTAAATTACATCAAAGGAAATATTTGTGGGTGTAATATTTTTTTGCAAATTTTTTGTCAGTAAAATTTGATTTGACCAAATTCGTGTTGTTTAATATTTGTGAAAATGATTTTGCAAAGGATTAGGTGAAAAAGGTAAATGTGAAGAAAATTAAGGAACAAATAAAAAGTTATTCAATAGAGGAAACGAATTCAACTTCGGTTAGAGAGGCATTGATGAAAAAAGCATTAGGGTATCAAGTTTCTGAAGTGACAGAAGAGTATTCTATGGTGGATAAAAATTTAGTTTTGGTTAAGAAAAAAATTAATACAAAACAATATCCGCCAGATCTAGACGCGATAGAGTTGGCGTTAAACGGTGAAGAGTATAAGAGTAGTTATGAGAAGTTTACTGACAAAGAGCTGTTGGAAGAAAAGCAGAAAGTGATTGATATGTTAGAAAAAATCAATAAAGGAGAAGTAGATGATAGCAATTAAATCAAAGTATTTAGTTAAATGTGATATGCCTTTTTGTGTTAATGTTGCTGTTAGCAAATACATTATTGGAGAAAAAACAAAAGAAGGTTTGCAGTTATGCGACAAATGTATTAAGGGAATGTACGACATAATTAAGAGAAAAGTAAGTAATAAAGGAGAAAATAATGAGAAAAAGTAAGATAAAAGAAAAATCAATGGACGAATTCGAAAAAGAATATGTAAGTAATGTCTTAGAAGATTTTAGAGAAAGACAATTAGAAAGAAAAACTTATGAAACAAAGTGGCAATTAAATATTAATTATTATACTGGTAATCAATTTTGTGCTATTGACGGCAAAGGAGATGTAGTAGATAATCCTAAGCAATATTTTTGGGAAGAGAGAGAGGTATACAATCATATTGCTCCAATCTTGGATTTAAGACTAAGCAAGTTGAGTAAAGTGAGACCTACTCTAAACGTTATACCTTTTAGTGACAATGTTGATGATGTGTCTTCTGCTAAAGTAAGTAAAAAAATATTAAATGAAATTTCGTATACAACTAATTTAAGTAAGATTCTAGCTGAGGGTACTATTTGGAGTGAGATTTGTGGAACAAGCTTTTATAAAGTAGGTTGGAATTCAAAGTTAGGTCGAAAGGTGGGCAAAGACGAATTAGGAGCAGATATACATGAGGGCGATATAGAAATGAGTGTAATAAGCCCGTTTGAAATCTATCCAGATAGCAGTGCTTATGTTAATCTTGATGATTGTTCATCTATTATTCATGCAAGAGCATTACATGTAGACACTGTTAGAAATATTTGGGGTGTTGAAGTTGAAGGGAAGGATATTGATGTATTTTCTCTAGAAGTTAACCCAAAAAGTCCATATATGCATAGTACATATTCTTCAAATATTGCTAAAAAAATTAAGAAAAACCATGTGCTTGTCATAGAAAAATATGAACAACCTACAATTGATTTGCCAGAAGGAAGACTTAGTATAATTGCAGGTGACAAACTTGTATACATGGGAGATTTGCCTTATATCAATTATGCAGAGGGAAAACGTGGTTATCCTTTTATTAAACAAGTTGCATCTAATATTCCAAATTCATTCTGGGGTATAAGTATTATTGATAGGCTTATTCCAATTCAAAGGTCATATAATGCGATTAAGAATAGAAAACATGAATTTTTAAATAGGCTTTCTATGGGAGTTCTTGCGGTTGAAGATGGTTCTGTAGATATTGAGAGTTTGGAAGATGAGGGCTTGATGCCTGGAAAGGTCTTAGTATACAGGAATGGTTCAACGGCTCCAAGACTTATGTCAACAGGGTCTGTTCCTCTAGATTTCCAATACGAAGAAAATCAGCTACTTAATGAGTTTGTTGAGATTTCTGGCGTTAGTGACTTGCTATCTACTAAGACTATAAATGCTAATTTAAGTGGTACTGCTTTGCAATTATTAATAGAGCAAGATGAAGTAAGAATGCTTAGTAGTGCGGAAAACTTAAAATCAAGTGTTTTGCTAATTGCGAAAATGGTCTTGAGACTTTACAAGCAATTCGCAACTCTTCCGCACACAACAAGGCTTGTTGGTAAAAACGGAACTGTGGAAATTATGTATTGGCAAGGTTCAAACTTGGCAACTGAGGATATAGTTTTTGAGACTGAATATGAAATTAATCAGTCATTAGCACAAAGGCGTAGTTCGATAATGGAAGCATATACGTCAGGACTTTTGCATGATGAAAATGGTAAATTGAGTAACGGAATGAGGCATAAAATACTATCTGAACTTGGCTTTGATATTTGGGAAAATACAATGGACGAAAAGACTTTGCAGGGCTATCAAGCAGAGAAAGAAAATTTGGAATTATTACTAGATGGAAAAATGAACAAACCTACAGAGATTGATGACCATGAAACACATATAAGTGAGCATATATGTTTCGTTCTTTCAAATGATTTCAATATTCATAAGAAAGATAAGCCAGAACTGGAAGAAAAAATGCTTGAGCATATAAGAGAGCATAAAACATATCAGAAATTAACAAATCAAATTTTTGGAGAAAAATAGGAGAATAACAAATGGAAGAAGTAATAACTAACAAGGAACAACTAGAAGAGACTTGTACGGTTAACGTCGCAGCGGCGAATGATGAGATTAGTAATGACGTAAGCGATTCTAGCTCCTTGTATGGAAAATTTAAAGATGCCGATAGTTTGCTTAACGGATACAAAGAGTTGGAGAAAGAATTTACAAAGAAGTGTCAGCAGTTAAGTGAACTAAAGAAGTCCAACGAAATCGACAATACTCCCAAAGTACCGATTTATAAGACTGAAAATTGGCGAAGCGAAATTAATGAGTATCTAGCAAATAACAACAAAGCTAATGATTTCGCTGTAGATATCGCAAGAACATTAATGCAAGACGAAAAACTTGCGTGTATGCCAAATTGTCTAGACTTGGCATATAATAAAGTTTTGGCAGATAGATACAAAAGTGAGCAAGATATGGCTAGAGATGACAAATTCTTAGAAAAATATATTTATAACAATGAAGACATAAAATTTAAGATTTTGACAGAATATCTTGCCAAAATTAAGAATAACACCACACCGCCTATTATATTGAAGGCCAAAGGCGATAGTGTAGGTGTTATTTCTCCAACCAAACCTAAGAATTTAAGCGAAGCACGACTTGTTGTGGAGCGATTATTTAAGTAACAAAAGGAGAATAAAAAATGGTTACATTACAAACAGCAGAAGACGCATTGAAGTCAGTTTATCTTGGGGTTGTTTCTGACCAATTAAATATTAATGCAAACCCACTTCTTAACAAGATAAAACAATCTTCAGCAGATGTTTGGGGTAAGGAGATTATTAAGTTAGCCCCTTATGGAATTAATGGTGGTATTGGTGCAGGAAGTGAAACAGATTCTTTGCCAGTAGCTAAAGAAAATAAGTATGTTAAATTTGTATCTACTCTAAAAAATTTGTTTGGTACAATTGAGATTTCTGATAAGGCAATGAGAGCAAGTCAAAACAACTCTGGTGCATTTGTTAATTTGCTAAATGCAGAAATGGAAGGTTTAATTAAAGCTAGTACTTTCAACTTAGGTAGAATGTTGTATGGAGACGGTAGTGGCGTTCTTGCTAAAGTTTCAGCACATACAGAAGGAACAAATATTGTTACAGTAGATAGTGTTAAGAATATTATTGAGGGTATGTTTATTGATTTTGTTGATACAACTACAGGAACAAAACTTGCTAATGCTACAAGTAGAGTTGCTTATGTAGATAGAGTTAATAAGAAAATTACTTTTGAGGGTAATATTTCAACTGCATTAACTACAAACTATGCTCTTGTTATTCAGGGTTCATACAATAATGAAATTACAGGTCTTGGTAGAGTATTTGATGCTAACGCTACCACTTTGTATGGATTAACTAAAGCAAATTATCCTTGGCTTAATCCATATACTAAAGATTCAGTTGGTGAGATTTCTGATTCTGTTATCCAAGAAGCAATTGATGAAATCGAAGAATTTGCAGGTAGTACTGTAGATTTCATTACTTGCTCTAGTGCAGTTAAGAGAGCTTATCAAAATTATTTAAGCACATTTAGAAGAAATATTGATCTTATGGAATTGGCAGGCGGATATAAGGCTATTTCTTATGCTGGCATTCCTGTTGTATCTGATAGATTTATTGCTGATGATGAAATGTATCTTCTAAACACTAAAGAGTTTACTTTACATCAACTATGTGATTGGCAATGGTTAGAAGGCGAAGATGGTAGAATTATTAAGCAAAAACAAGGATATCCTGTTTATACTGCAACATTAGTTAAATATGCAGATTTAATCTGTGACAAACCAAATGGTCAAGCAAAACTATCAGGAATTACTGTCGCTTAGTTTTAGAAGTTAAAGGCTACGAAAAAAATCGTAGCCTTACATTTTAAATAAATGGAGGAAGAAGTGTTGAGAAAGAAAATAATAGATAAAGATTTGTTTAATATATCAAGAAGAATAAAAGGAATTGATAAGAACTATTATATACTTTTTGATAACAAGACAAATAAATGGGAAGTACATAATCTAAAGCAAAAAGGTTCAACATATTGCCTTACTTGCCCATACAATAGGCTTGATAGTAGGCTTATAGATTATGTGTATTACACAAGTACTCAACACAATCCTGATTTGATAAAAATTATAGAAAAAAATAATAAAGAAATAGACGATAAAATTATAGCCTCTGAAAACGATTATATTAGAAGTAATTTGAAAGATATATATAGTTATGCTTCAAATAGTTCTAAAAGTATAGATTTAAATAAATCGTTAAATTATAAATGGTTTTAGAGAAAGAGAGGTGGATAAATGGAAGTTAATAAAATAATAAAAATAAGTTCAACAATGTTGCAACTTAAAGAAATTGAAGAAATATTTAGAAATGTTGATATTATTAATGATGTTGATAATGATGACTTGGAACTGTTACTAAATTGTGTAAATTTGGTTTGTAACACTATTGCAACTGACTATATTAATTTAACTAAAAGTGTTAATGTGGATAATACATCAGGCGTTGTGGCTTGGAAAGACATTTCTGAAAATCAAATATATAAGATTTTGAAAGTAAAAAACTGTTATGGTCAAACAATACCTTTTAGAGCTATATCAGATGGCGTAGAGTGTGAGAAAGGGAATGTAAAAATTATATATTCTTATTTTCCTAAAGACTATGAATATAATACAGAAATTATTGAGTTTAATTCTTCTTTAACAGAAAGGATATTTGCAATGGGGGTTGTGAGTGAGTATTTGTTTATTAGAGGAAATAGTAATGATGCTAGTATATGGGAAGATAGATTTAAAAATGCTATGCGTAATGTGGTAAGAACTCAAAAAGAGATTGTACTACCTAAGAGAAGGTGGTGGTAAGATTGTTCTATTATAACAAAATTAAAGAAAAAAGTTTGACTTATAAACAGTATAGTTATGCTTCATTTTCTAATGGAATAAACACTGATTATGATGAAAGATTGTTGCCTGTAAAATATGCAACAAGTACATTTAATTATTGCTATCAAAATGGTGCATTAAAAACTGGTCTTGGTTTAAAAAATTTGGAGCTTTCTTATGATTTGAAGGATAGGACAAAAACAAAGTTTGTAGAATTGCCAGAAGGGGTAGAAGCAATTGCTACATATACTTACACCAAATATAATAATAATCTAGAAGATCAGCAAGATATGCTAATCGTTTATGGTTCGGATAAATACATATACGCCTTTATGATGTATGACCAGTACAATAGTTTTGCTAAACTAGATATTCAGTTTAGTACTTGCCCAATGTTTGCTAACTATCATTATAATGGTGCTGATTGTATGATTCTTGCAACTGAGCAAGATGGCATGTATATATGGGACAGTTATTCTGATGTAAAAAAGATTGAAGACGCTCCAATAATCACTAGTATGTGTCTACACTATGAAAGAATGTATGTTACTACAGGCAAAGATAAAAGAAGTATTTATTTCAGTGACGATTTAGATCCAACTAACTGGTCTCAGAGCTTGAATGAAGGTGGATTTATTAATCTTATAGATGAAAGGGGAACGTCTAATAAGATTGTAAGTTTTAACGACTACTTATTTGTTTTTAGAGAATATGGAATAGACAAAATTATTGCTTATGCTGACCAAACAAGCTTTCAAGTAGTTCCTTTGTTTACTTCAAGTACTAAGATTTATACAGACACAATCAAAGTATGTGGTGATAGAATTATATTTCTTGCAAGTGACGGTATTTATTATTTTACAGGACTAAGCACTAATAAATATGATTTAAATATTAATTCTTTATTTGTAAAAGAATATAACGATAAAGCGATGTCCTCTTATTATAATGGCAAATATTATCTTGCTTGCAGATTAAGTATGAATGACGGAGAGGTTATAGGTTGTGAGAATGGAGACTTTGGAAATAACATATTAATCGAATTGGATATCAAGACAGGGGAGATTAATATTCTTAGGGGTTATGACATTGTGAATTTACAAACGTTGAACAACAAAGTTCAGAGTAAGTTGGTTGTATGTGTTTTGGATAATGGTTCTTATAAATTGGGAGAGTTAACCCATGAAGGTGTTGTGTTTGGAGAACCTACAAGAAAGGTTTGGAAATCGCCAAAATCATCATTTGGAATTATTAATCAAGACAAACTTCTTAAATCAATATCTTTAGTAAGTGAAAGCGATATTGAAGTAATTGTTCGATTTGATAGTAAACAAAAAAAATATTTAGTAAAAGGTTCAACAAAGCCTTGTATAATTTATCCAAATGTTAAAGCTAAAGAAATCGCAATAGATTTCGTTTGTAATAAAGAAAATGCTTTAGTGTCTAATCCTCAAGTTGTGGTAGGTTTTCTATGAGTTATAAAATAAATGAAAACTATGGCAAAAGAGCTTACATTGAATTAGAAAATATAAAGAAAGATTTATATGGGTTTGGTTCAAATTGTATAGGTAATAATGAAAATGTAAGCGTTTTAAAAATTTTTGGAACAGATACTATTATTGAAAAAGTTGTAGACGTTTCAGGCAATTACTGTACACCTATTGTTAATATTTACAACAATACTGACAAAAACTGTAAATTAAAAATATTAATTAATAATATTTTAATCTTTTCAAATACGATTGATAATTTTAAAAATATTAAAATTCCACTTTTAAGTGGTGACAATTCTATTGAAGTTGTTATTGCGAATGATGAAGGAAATTTAATTGATTTGGATATTGTATTTGAAGGGTTTGAAGATAAAGTTATAAATAAGATAATGTTTCAAGAATTGGACGGGAAATATTATGTTGCGTATCCTGGATTTGGCGAAACAATTATTCATGAATATTTAAGTCTTAATGATTTGATATCAAAGACATACGCTTCTACATTTATTGTTCCAATAAGTTTGTTAGATTTAAAAATTATAAAAGACTCTAGTTATTTTGTTGGCAAAACTTTAGTTTTATTAGGAAAAAATTCTAATAACTTATTGAGAATATATTCGCTACAAGATAATTTTGTTTCTGAAGTTATATCTTTAGATTTGAGTTGTGATGATGCGAAAATTTTTACAAACAACGAAAGACTTTATTGTTATTACATTCTTGGCGGTAATATTTATTTTAATAGCTTAGAAGATGGCTTTACAAATTCCGATAAATTAAATATTTCCAAAATATTTTTTGACAAAATATTTACAATGAATTTATTAGATGATGATATTTGCAGTGAGTCGTATCTTATCTGTAGAGATATCAAGAAGAAGTTGTATTTAATTTCTCATAATGTTTCAAGTAACGAAACAATCAATTTAATTTATTTAGGCAACTACAATTCTGGAAGTATTTATTTACAAAGCGGAACGATTGATATTTGTCTAAATAAAGCTTTAGAAACTACCCATAAATCTGTTAGTCTTGTAGATGGCGAAGTAACAGAAATTTCTAAAGTAGACAGTTATAAACCTTGCAATACTTTGTTTGTAACTTCAACAAATAAAGTTATTGAATATAATAATTGTTTTACGGTGAAATAATGTTAAATATTTATTCTGTAGTTCAAAAATATTATTTAAAGAATTTTTATTCAAACAAAGGAGGTGCTTTGAAATTGTATACATATAGAATTGATGATGAAACAACAAAAAAAGTAAATGCTTTAGCATCAAGTAATAAAGATGAAGAAAAGATAAGTAATCTTATTAAGGATTTGGAGAAGTACAACAAAGTATTTGATAATCCAGATATTGACTTGTCAGAGAGTGTCCCAAACTTTGAAAAAATGGAAAATGTAGAAATTGATGATGCTAAAATAAAAGAGCAGGCTGAAAATGAACTTTATGATTACAAGACCAGTTCAATTAACAAAATCGTAGATGATACTAATTCAGGAATTGAAAAGCTTGAAGTGGATAAACAAAATATTTCAGCTAACTATAATGATGCAATTGACAACACGAAGTCTTATTATAGCGAAAAGAAGGAAAATGCTAGTCAAGATGCTTTGAAAAGGGGACTTAGTAGAAGCAGTATTGTTGTTAATGTTTTAGATGCTTTTGATAAAGCAGAAATATCTAAATACAACGAACTTAATGATGAACTTGTATCAAGTATTAATAATATCGATACTTCAATCTCACAGCTAAAGCTTGAGCAAGATGAGGCATTGAATAGTTTTGATGTCGAATATGCTGTAAAACTTCAAGAGAAGATTAATACTCTAACAGAGAACTTAATAAAAAAGCAAAATGAAGTATTGCAATATAACAATGAGATAGAAGAGAAAGAGGCTGATTATAATAGAAAGTATGCAGAACTTGAAAAGGAATTAAGCGAAGCTAATTGGGATAAAGAAATAGACCTTATGGAATTCGCTGGCAAATATGGTGTAAATATGATAGCTAAGTACAAAGAAACTCAAATGTATAATATGGCAGAAAAATATTTGAGTTCTATGGATAAAAGTTATGCATTACAAGAACTAGAGAATAATGTAGATTTGCGACAACTTCTTGGTGAAGATAATGTTGCAAAATTAATAGCAAAGTTTCAGTAATTATGTGGGAAGACATTTTTAATCTTGCTATCAATAATGGATTATGGGCTGTGCTTTTTCTAATTCTTTTGGTTTATGTTTTAAAAGATAGTAGAGCAAGAGAAAAAAAGTATCAAGATACTATAGATAAATTAGGCAAATCAGTAGCTTGTATAGAGAATATCAAAGAAGATGTTGAAGAAATTAAAGAAATAATTGATAAAAAAATAAAAACACCTAAAAAAAGTACAAAGGAGGAGCAAAATGAAAAAATTTAGTAGTTATGCTTTTTGGATTGCTTTTGTAGGAGCTTTAGTTGTTTTCTTAGAAGATATAGAAGCTTTATTTGGGATAGATATCAATACAACTTTGGTAGAAAGTGTAATATTGTCGTTTTGTGGAATACTAGTTGTGCTTGGAGTGGTTCATAAAACCACAAAAGAAGATGTGGAAGAAAATCTCCAAGAAGAGAGTTGTGATCACGATTTAGATCAGAATGTTGAAGATGACATAGAAGACAAAATTGATAAAGATGACAAAAAAGAATAAGCAATTTGATGTTTTAAGATTAATGGCCGGCGAAATGTCGGCTATTTTTTTGTAATGAGATAATAATTAAAATAGTATTTATTTGACAATTGATATCAAAATTATTAAACTAAAAAGAAGTTAGAGGTAAAAATTTATGATGTACAAGAATTCTGTCAAATTAGTTTTTTCTAAATTTAATATTGTTTGGAAACTTATAATATACTTTTTTGCAGTTACAGCTATTTGTTGTGGGATAAATTATTTGGCAAACATCGTGGTTGATAATCATAAAATATTTACTGATATAATTTCACAAATTCCAGTTGTTTTTAAAAGTTTTGCTAATTCTTTTGATTTAACTAAGTTACTTTTGGAAATAGAAAGAATTATATCTACTATCTTTTCTATTATAGTAGTTAATTTTGCGGATATTTGGCTTAATTTAGTAGTTTTTGTGATTGTTGCAGTGATAATTCCTCATATACTTACTAATTTCTATTCTATGGCTAGTAGTCATGTAATGAATTTCTATATGGGAAGTTGCGTTAATTTCAGTTTCACAGCTAGTCTATGTATGGATTTCTGGAAAAATATTAGATATCAATTAGCTAGCATAATAACAATTCTTCCACTTAGGTTAGTTACTTATTATTTACTTGTAAAGTCATTCTTATTATTTGCTAGCGAATCTATTATAGTAACGATTCTAGCACCATTTATAATAATAGCAAGTTATGTATTAATAAGCGCCTTGAGGACAACCTTATTTAGCGGTTGGGTTCCTTATATGGTTGTAAAAAATTCAGGGGTTTTTGAGGGACTGATTAAGGGATTTGGTTGTATAAGAAAAAGATTGCCACAGATATTTGCAAATAGCATAGGCTTAGTTCTTACGAATATTATACTTACAATGTTTGGATTGCTTACTTTTGGCATTTCTTTAATAATTACGATACCAGCTTGTTATTTATTTGTTTCAACATTCAATATGGTGAGTTTCTATACAGCTACAGGGTTAAGATATTATGTGGATAATAGTAATGTTTTTGCTCCAAAGAAGACAGAATTAGTAGAGAGTTATAAGATTTATAAGAACATAATCTAGCATTTTATCCCAAAAATTTTGGTAAAGAATGGCAACAATATCCTTTTTTTCGCCAAAAATAAAAAAATTTTTAAAATTTTTACAATTTTTTTCAAAAAGGGTATTGACAAGTAGATATTTTGCAGTTATAATATGGTTGCATTTTAATTGATTTAAAATGTTTTTCCATTTTTCATTCTACCTATATATTTAGGTAAAC
>CAZVVP010000002.1:0-81450 GCA_964630515.1 uncultured Christensenella sp.
CTAACTCTCCGCCAAGTGATAACAATCCGAACACTTATGTTCGGGTTGTTTTTTTGCCAAAATTCGTTTTACTTAAAACAAAAGAAAAATTAGCCCCTTTGACAAAATTTGCATTATTTTAGAAAAAGATTTAGAAAAGTAATACAAAATATAATGTCATGTGTTATAATATTTATATAGGAGATTTAAGAATGATTAAGTATGAATTGGCACACAAAAATGATTTACCACAATGTGCAGAAATTTTAAAAGATATTTACAATAATAATCTTTTAAGTGAAGGTTGGACTTTTGAAAGTTCAAATGCCATTTGTGAATTTTACTTTAAATTAAATCCAGATTTATTCTTTGTTGCGAAAAATCAAGATGAAGTTGTTGGGTTTACTTTCTCGTATATTAAACCTTGGGCAGATGGAAATCAACTTATGGCAGAAGAACTTTCAGTAAAAGAAAGTTATAGAAAGCAAGGAATTGCTTCCAAACTCTTAAAATCTGTGGTTGAAACTGCTAAGCAAAATTATAATATTACTTGTGTAAATGGAACAACTTACAACGGAGCAAATAAAATGCCTTATTCTTGGTATGAAAGAATTGGATTCAAAAAAGTTGAAGATTTGTTTTTAATTGAAGGTAACCCTGATGATATTATTAAAAGTATAAAGGAGTAAATAATGGTAAATCCAGATAATAAAACGAACTTGTTAAAAGAAGTAAAATTAACAAACTATATTACTCTAATCGAAAACAACCCATGTCATATTGCAACTGTAAATAGTGATAATTCTCCAAATTTGTCGGTTGCTTCTGATATAAAAGTGCTTGATATTGAAACCATCTTAATTTCTAACAATGAAATGATACATACACCTGATAATATTGTCGCAAACCACAATGTTGTTTTAACCTCTTTTAGTGATAAATGGGCAGGATTAAGATTAACAGGAATTGCAAGTTACCATACACAAGGTGAATATTTTGATGTTTGTAATAAATACTTTAATAACGAAACCGCCACACCAAAGGGCGCAATAATTGTTAAAGTAAAACAAGTAGAAGGAATAGCTTAATCGCAATAATTAGACATAAATCTTACTTAAATTATAGTAAGCAGGATAAGGAAATGGACTCAAATTGTTCACACAGTTATCAAAAATCCCTATTTTATAGGCATTTCTTTCTGATGACTCAGCCCGAAAAGGCTGGTGGAACAAATTTGCTTCAGCCCATTTCCACTTTTTTAGACTAAGTGTGAAGCCCACTTGTCTTTCTTTGTCGAAGGTATTAGAACAATGTAAAAAGTATGATATAATGTCCTTAGCTTCTAAGACTGGAGCTAATAGGATTAAAGTCAATAGCGGCTAACATAGATATCATTTATAAAAAAATGAACTATGAACAATGTTATTGACAATCGTTTTATTGACCCAAGAAGATATACCAGAAAACACAGCCACTTTCAACCTTAATGCTAAAGTATTAAGGCAAGGCAAAACAAAATTAAGTCAAAAGCAAATAAAGCGAATTGCATTTATTCTTGCTACTGACTTGAAGGTTTATGCCGAATCCAAAGGCAACTTTTCTAACCTTACACAAATATAGTTTACTCTCATCTGCTAAACAATCAATAAAACCCACGAAAAGGATCAAAAAATCCTCCTTTTTTTGTTTAAATATATACAAACTTAACTACTTATGCTATAATGCAAATATAAATAAAGGAGACAAAGAATGGAAATTTGGACAGGAATTATTATACCAATCTTATCATCTATTATAGGTGGTCTATTGGGTGGTTTATTTACTTTTTTAGGAATAAAAATTACTTTAAAAAATGAAAAGATTGAAAAAAATGAAGAAAAAAGATTAAGAACCATAGATGAAAATTTGCAAATCATAAAAAATAGACCAATTTTGGAATTAACTAATAGAAATTCTAATGTTAATATGAAATGTAAAGCATTTCTTTTGCCAATAGAAAATTATACACTAACCAGTCCTACGGATATTGAATATAATTTTTCAGACGATTATGGGAAAAAAGATATATGGGATAAATATACTTTATTTTTAAAAAATGTTGGGAATAAAAAAATCACAAGAGCGTTTATTACAATAGATGATAACAATATTCTTTTATATAGAGAATCTGACATTTATAACTGGAATAAATTTAAACATCATTATCAAAATATGGTGGTTTGCCAAGGAGATATGGATATAAATTCAGTTTGCAAAATTGATATTCATTATCCTCAAAATAAATATTTTTTAAAAGATTTTGCATTTAATATCTATCTCGAAGATGAGAATGGGAATTATTGGAAACAATTTTACATTGCAAACAAATATGTTGACAAAACATTATATGTTGGTGTATCTCCCAATGAATACACATCCTATCTAAGACATCGAATGTATGAATTTTATGCATACCATAGAGCTTTCTTTGACAATAAACGAAAAATTACTTTCAAACACAATACAGGTGATATGTTAAAAAAATTAGATGATGACTTAAATAAATGGAATAAAATATATCAAGAATTTGAAAGTTTTAAAGATAACTATGAAAAAGGATTTGTTGCTTTAAAAAAAGATTTTAGCCAATTTTAATAATTTCTCTAATCCACCCAGCACCAATGTAGATTTGGGTGTTAGGATTGGATAACGATCTTCCCGCCAGGAAATCATTTACGCACCCTATGAGAAACATTCAAGGTTGCGTATTTTTTTTACAAGATTCTTTTGGGATTTGCTTTAAATATGATAGAATAAAAAGCAAGGGAGTAAAAAATGGATTCAGTTAATACTAAAGAAAAAAAACTTGGAAGTGTGAAACCTAAAACCCAAAGAAATAGTTTAATAGAATTATATCGTTTTTTATTTGCTATGTGGGTTGTTTGGTACCATAGTTTCTTTGTGTTTAAAAATCAATACTTCAATCATGGATATATTGCAGTTGAGTTTTTCTTTATTTTAAGCGGATTTTATTTAATAAAACATAGATAAATATAACCACGAATCACTATTTAAAGGTTTAGGAAATTTCTTATGGAAACGAATAAAATCATTAGGTTTGCCTTTTATAGTCGGCTTAATATTTGTGTTTTGGTTTATGTTTTTAGAAGGACAAATAAGTTTTTTTGGATATTTATGGTATATTCCATTTATGTTATTATCCTTTGTTTTGATATTTGTTTTAAAAAGACTTATTAAAAATACCAAATGGCTTATTTTAAGCTTAGTTTCTATTGTTGTTATAAGTTATTTATTATTATATATTCCAGTATTGGAAGGCTGGGTATTGTTTAGAGGGTTGGGTGGTGTATCTTTAGGTGTATTAATTTCATATATACCAAAAGTTAATCTGAAAACAAAATTTGTTAATTTCAATTGGATAATAACAGGGTTACTATTTGGAATTATTCTTTATTTAGCATACTTGCCAAAAGAAAATTTAATTAGCGAATATTTTTTAGTATTGTTACTTATACCAATGCTTATTTATTTCACAAATACATTAAATGTAAATTGCAGATTTTTAAACTTTTTAGGTTCGTTAAGTTTTGGGTTATATGCATATCAATGTGTTTTAAGAGTGTTAGAGTTTTATATACCATTAGCTCAGCATTGGTTGTTTTTAATTTTAATAGGCTTAGTATTATTGGATAAGTTAATAATACATTTGTTTAAACATTATAGAAAAGAAAAAGCGTGCGTACAAACAAGCTAGATTCCCGCCAAAAGCAAATTGTATGAAATCTGAAAATAAGGCGTTCGATTTTTAATTTGTGATAAAATATTTTGTTATAAACAATAGGCAAATTGTTTATTTAAAGGTTGTTTTATATTTGTGTTAATCTAAAGCCGCTAATATGTATTCTGTATATTTTAAAGTGAGCATTGTCTAACAAATTTCACAGAGTAGTGAAAATGTTTTAGAAAAAGATGATAACATGAAGCAAAATTAAAAAAATTTTTGTATATTTTATACTGTTTTGTCCTAGACTATATTTAGGAGGATTTAATTATGATTATCTTAAATATTATTAGTTTAATTATCTTGTTTATTGGTGGGCTTAACTGGGGCTTAGTAGGAATTTTTAATTTTAATCTTGTAGAATGGATTTTTGGAGGATTAAACGCAGGTTCAATTATTATTTATGTTTTAGTTTTGCTTGCAACAATTTGGCTTATTTGTCAAGTTTTAACAAAAGGTGCAATTTATATAATGGACAAAAACAATAAATAGAAATAAAGAGGGATAAATTATCCTTCTTTTTTATTAATATAAGATTATTTAAAAATAATTTTTTATTTTTAAATATTTGACTGAACTAAAAAGTTAATGTTATCATAAATATATCATAAAAGAAAGGAGGATTTTTATGAAAAATAAATTTAAAATTGCGATGCTAAGTTTATTACTAATTCCATGTTTGTTGTTAGCAACTGCATGTACTAAGGATTTGTCAGTGGCTGAGTATAATGATAAGGTTAAGGAAAGTGCAATAACTTATTATCAAAATAAAGATGGAAAAAATATGACAATTTCGTCAAAACAAAGTACAACTGCGACTTGGAAAAGTTATGTTTATTTTGGTGAAAACGATGAATATGGAGAAAATGTAAATTTTGAACAAGTATCTGAAAAGTCACAAGTAATTGAGTTTTATACTGAAACTATTGATGGTTATACTTACAAAAATATTAAAGTTACAGATTTTGTAAGGACCGCAACTACTGGTAAAGAAGAAAATGATGAAGAAACAGGTCTTAAAGATTACATGTCAGTTGAGGAAACAACTACAGTTACTACAATTGTTGGTACTACAGATAGTTGGAAAGCATATACTTTAACTGAAACCAAAGAAGACAATGAAGATGCTGTAGTAGAAAAAGAAGTATATACATATTTATCTTTAGATAGTTATCTTAAAGATGTGGAAGAAATTTTGTCCAATATAGATAGCTTAATCTTTGAAAATACTTTCTTTGGTAACGATTATTTAATTTTGTTAAAACTTTATGGTGCAGAGGCTACATACTTTGCTGAAGGCGATGATGTTTTTGGTTCAACAATTACATATTCAATTAATGATGTAGATGATAAAGTTATTAGTGAACAAAGTGCTGTAATGGAATTAACTTTTGAGGACAATTTACCAAGTAAAATTTCTGCGACTGCAGAATCAATTTCTATAGATGATCACATCGAAGATGATACAATAACACATAACAATTGCACTAAAGCTAATAGCTCTCTTGAAATTAAATATTCCGCAAATAAAATTGTAGCACCAGAAGGATTTGGCGAAGCTCAAATTTCAATTTATGCCCCTAGTATAAACATTCAAGGCCTAAGCATGATGTAATAGCTTTTTAACAAAAAAAACAATTCGGTAAAAAAGAATCGGATTGTTTTTTGTATATAAGGAAATGAATTGTTTGTTGAAGAAAATGAAATGCTCCCATTTAATTGACAGTATTTATAAGGAAGTATATACTATTTATAATAATATTTAGGAGATTTATAATATGGAAGATGTTTTGTCAAAAATAGAACAAGTTGGCATTGTGCCAGTTGTTAAATTAAATGATATAAATAAAGCAATTCCGCTTTGTAATGCGCTATTAGATGGCGGAATCAATGTTGCAGAAATAACTTTTAGAACTGAGTGTGCATCTGATGTTATTAGAGAAATTTCTGAAAAATGTAAAGATATGATTGTAGGTGCTGGTACAATTATTAATGTTGAGCAAGCAAGGTTAGCAATAGAATGTGGTGCAAAATTTATAGTAAGCCCGGGATTTAGTAAAGATATTGTTAAATATTGTAGGTCTCAAGGAGTCCCTGTAATTCCAGGCTGTATTACTCCAAGCGAAATTATGCAAGCGATAGAGTGTGGTCTAAATATAGTTAAGTTTTTTCCAGCTAAAGAGTTTGGAGGTCTTGCTACAATGAAAGCCTTATCAGCACCATTTAGCCAAATTAAATTTATGCCAACAGGTGGAGTGAATTTGGATAATCTAAAAGATTTTGTTTCTACCAAATTTATTGTAGCTTGTGGTGGAACATATATGGTAAAAGAAGATTTAATAAATACTGAAAATTACGAAGAAATTACAAAACTTTCCAGACTGTCAATAGATATTATTAAGGAGGTGAGAAAGTGAAAGTTGTCTGTTTTGGTGAAATAATGTTAAGACTTGCGCCAGAGGGATATATGAGATTTGTACAGGTAGATAAGTTTGGTGCTACATTTGGTGGTGGTGAAGCAAATGTTGCAGTGTCTCTTGCAAACTATGGGTTACATGCTAAATATGTTACAAAAGTTCCTGATAATGATATCGCTCAAGCTTGTATTAATAGTTTAAGAAAATTTGGTGTTGATACAACTGAGATTGTAAAAGGTGGAGAAAGGCTTGGGATATATTATTTAGAAAAAGGTGCGGCTCAACGTCCAAGCAAAGTTATATATGACAGAGCATATTCTTCTATCTCTAAGGCGGAAATAAAAGATTTTGATTGGAAAAAGATTTTGGACGGTGCAGATTGGTTTCACTTTACAGGCATAACTCCAGCTTTATCAGATAACTGTGCGGAAATATGCCTTGAAGCGGTAAAAATTGCGAAAGAATTAGGCTTAACAGTCTCTTGTGATTTGAATTATAGAAAGAAATTGTGGTCTAAAGAAAAGGCAAAAGAAGTCATGACTAAGCTTGCGCCATACATTGATGTTTGTATAGCTAACGAAGAAGATGCAAGTGATGTATTTGGAATTAAAGCTGATAATACAGATATTACAAGCGGAAAGCTTTCTCAAGAAGGATACAAAAGCGTTGCAAAGAAGCTTGTGGATACTTTTGGATTTAAGAAGGTTGCCATTACTCTTCGTGGAAGTATTTCTGCTAATGATAATAATTGGGCAGCTATGCTTTATGACGGCAAAGATTATTATTTCTCAAAAAATTATTTGATTCACATCGTAGATCGTGTAGGAGGCGGGGATAGTTTTGGTGGTGGTTTGATTTATGCTTTAATTAATAACTATTCTAGTCAAGATGCAATAGAATTTGCAGTTGCGGCAAGTTGTTTGAAACATACAATAGAGGGCGATTATAATATGGTATCTGTTGAAGAGGTGTTAAAACTTATGCAAGGTGATGGTTCAGGAAGAGTACAAAGATAAGTACTATGCAAAAGATAAAATTTTAGCTAAAATATGGCATATTTGAGGTGAATATGATAGAAACAGAAAGATTAATAATTAGACAATTCGTCTATGAAGATTACAAAAGAGTTGCTGAAGTTTGTAGCGATTATGAAATTGCAAAAATGACTTTGGGAATCCCTGTGCCTTATACTGAAGATGATGCAAAGAATTTCATTCAGAGTAGAATTGAACTAGAGAAAGAGGGTAAGTCATATGAGTATGCTGTTTGTTTTAAGGAAAACCCTAATGTAGTTGTCGGTTGTGTTGGGGTTGTAGGAATATCTGAAAAATCTAAAAAAGCAGAACTGGGCTATTGGGTCGATAGGAATCATTGGGGTAAAGGTATTGCAACAGAAGCAACTAAAGCGATGATAAAGTTTGCTTTTAATGATTTAAAGTTGAATAGTTTGTTTGCTAGACATTATGAAATTAATCCGGCAAGTGGAAGAGTTATGCAAAAATGTAGCATGAGACTAGTTGGAACACTAAGACAATTTGAATACAGATTAGGTGATTTGCATAATGTGGTGTATTATGATTTACTTGCAAGTGATGTAAAATAAAGATTTTAATGTAATGTAGGTGTAAAAAAACGGCAAATTGTTGCCGTTTTTTTGTTTTAAATTAGCTCTCCACAATATTAAAATTAACAAACCAAGTGTTTATCTCTTTTGGTGGCTTAGTTTCGATAATTTGAGCGGTAAAAGTGTTATTCCCGTTATCTGTGATAGTGTAGGTACCTCCGATATACATAAAGTCGTCTATTTGCCAACCATTTTCTAATTTGACAGAAAAAGTTTCGCTAGGATTTGTTTCGTTTAGGGTTATGATTTCTTTTGAAAAAGTTGCTTTTCCGGTTTTATTTTCATCTCTTATTTTTAAAATTATATCGTACATATTCACCTCAATTGTTAAATTATATGATATCCGATGTTAACGGAAATTGTAGGAAAGCAGTGCGGTTACAATATTTCCATACAATTGATTTTAATTCAATCTATGTGTGACTAATTTTAATTGGCGTAACGCGTTAGCGTTTTGCAATAAAATTGAAGTAACACACAGATTATTTTATCAGAAATAAACATTCTTTCCAAGTTAATTGCTGATATCTTAGAAATCGGCTTTAAAAATGTTTGATTTTTGTGGAAATCTTAAAAACGCAAAAATTGATAAATTTTTACAAATTTTGATATTGTCCACTATTGTTTGACTAAAATCTCTATATTATTTATAATAAATTATATTTATTATAGTAGTTTTACAAATAAAAACTTAAATTAAACTAATAATAAAAATAATCAAAATGTAAGGTGGATTATGAGAAAGAAACTGGTGGCTATATTAATAGTATTTTTAGGTTCTATAATGTCTTTGTTTGGTTGTGATTGTGGCAATCAAGATAACATTAAATTGTCTTCAGAATGTATAAGCAATTATGAGTTATACGAAGGAAAAGATGATTCGTATTTGCTTTATTGCAATACTGATGAAGAATTGACGAAATTAATACAGGAGTGTACTGTACAAAAAACAAATCCTCCTCCTCTTTATAATACTCTAGAACTTGAGTTTGAAGTTAGTGGGGTATCCAATAATGAGCAAAGGGGAATTTTGTGTTCGTCAACCTCTAATAATATAGTTATTTCTCAAAGCGACACTGATGATGGAAAAACAAAAGTCACTATCAAAGCTATTGATTCTGGTATGGCTACTCTTAAAGTTTCTACAGAAGTCGGTGATGTTTCTAAAACATATAATATTTATGTTGAAAAAGCAACAAATGAAATGACTTTGAAACAAAATATGGCTATCAGAAATAACGGCCATATCGATTTTAACGAACAGAGCGTTCAGAGTAATTTTATTAAGTATACCGCAAACACCACTAAGACTGATGTTGTAGTTGAGATAGACTATGATAGTTTCGATTATGTTGATAATATTACAGAAGTAGCTAAGGTTTCATTTAAGAGTTTATTAAATAATTATTTAGCTGTTGATGGTGCAAAACTTATTTCAAAAACTTACCAAAATATTAGTCTTAAAGACTTCTTGTTGAATAATTCATACAATTATTTGAACAAGAGTAGCGATGTTTTTATACCCATCAAAGTTAAAAATCTTACATCTAATATATACATGAAAGATGCTAATAGCAATATAACCCACATGGTGGAAGTTGTTGAGATTAAAGATGTAAGTAATTTAGCTATGAATACGACAACTTCTACTGATTTGGATAGTAGTATAATGCTAGAAAAATTGGCAAACGATGGTGTTGTTGGTGCTGAGTATTACGAAGTGCAATTGGTTAAACCTTCTACTTTAACTAATTCTAATAATTATAATACATATTTGACCAATAGAGATTTGTATTTCGTGTATAGTGAAAGTGATACTTCCAAGAAATGTATGGAAGAAGATCTTTATAGTATGAAGGTTGATGATACATATACTTCTATAAGTACAAATAACAATACTGGCTTTGTATATATAAGTAACAATGAAAACGATTATAGTGCAGCAGGTCTAACATTTAGTGTTAAAGCTAACAATATGGACAATTTTGAAGTAGTTAGATTCTTAGTTGATTATAAAGAGTATCCAGGTTTGTTTACTCAAGAAGTTTATGTTAAGTTTGTCTCTGCTAAAGTTCCAACAACCAATGATGTTTATATTAACGGAGAATTAAATCCAGATTCTTTAACAATTTTCAATTCTCAATATTATTATAATTCTAGTAATGGCACAGAAGTGAAAGTTTCAACTAACGGATTTAGTGCTTATGATTATAAATATTCGCTATCTTTAAACGGTGTTGAAAATACAGCAGAAGTAAAAGATTCTGTGTTAACAGTTCAAACAAATCGTGTAGAAGCTTCTCATTTAAATTATCATAAACAAACTTCTGTTCTAAGTATTGCACATAAGTTAGAGAACTCCGAAGTGGTAAATTATACTAATACAATTACGTTAAATATTCATCTTACATATAATCTTGCTGGTTCATATGCCAATACAGGATTAAAAGAGGAATACGATAGTTTTGTTGTAACAAAATCAATTGAATTAAGCCTAAAGCAAGGTTTGACAGAAGAAGAATTAGACGTAATGTTTGGTAACAAAGATTTAGTATTAGACGTTACAGATAATCCTAATAAAGCTGAATATGAATGGTTATCTGAGGGTGTAGATGGCGTTAGTTTAATAGACTATATCGATTGGACTGATGAAGAAAGCGCTATTTATGATAAGCAATATTTTAGCTTAGATGTAAGAAAAAATGCAAAAGGTAATGAATGTTTAGTTGTTATTCCTAACATTGATTATAAGACAACCTCTGCTAAACAAAGAATTACTTTAAAACTAAAGAATGGTTATATTGCTAATGATATCTATATAGAGTGTGTTAATCCTATCACATTTGATACAGACAAATATGCAATGGGTATCGACTATAACAAAGAGACTAATTCTTATTTATATGACAGAACATTGTTTGCAGATGAGGATATATATACTGCTTCTATGTACGATGATTTGTATGCATGGGATATTTATACAAATCTTACCAATAAACAGAGCTTAAGTAATCACAATTATACAACTGCACACAACTTGGTTCTAAACACTAATTCTACAATAAGTTTAAGTCTTAATAATTTTATTTATAAGACAGTTGAAAGCAAAAATATTATAGAAGTAGAGGATATTACAAATTCTAAGAGTTTAACAATCAATTTACTTAAGAAACAAGGTATTATTAGTTTCAAAAATGGCAATTTGCAGACAAATTCTACTATTTCTAGTAGGACTGAGCCAAATGTTATTGAGATTAAATATTATGGCTATAGTTATCAGACTATAGATGGAAATACAGAACTTCGTTCAATAACTTATACTCATTATATCTATGTTTGGGTTTATGAGGACTTGGAGAAGATTGCTCTTAATAGAGAAAATACAACTCTATATGAGTATTCGACTGTAGGATACTACAAACAAGAAGATAGTATATACACAATTTCATACACTACTACACCAGAAATTAAAAACTTAGGCGGAGAGGCTACAAGCACAATCGATGCTAATGGCTATACTGTTTATAGTAATAATGATGGTGTAAAGATATATTGGGGATATAGTAAAACTACTGTAACTGGTTCAAATATTAAGCTTGAAGATTTAGTAAAAGACTATGAAGTTTGTGTTATTAAAGATGATAATGGTGATGATGTTTCAGTAATGTTAAGCCATATACTTTCATACAATAGCGAAACCAAGTCGTTACAATTAAAATATGATGCTACAAAAATTATGGACGCCAATCCGGATAGAACACTTAGTGTAAATACATTGGAGCAAATTTTTGAAAACAATATCAAAGTCCAATTAGTTATATATGCTGAACAATTTGGAACAAGGACTGCTATTGACTATATTACTTTAGACTTAAAGTCGGCAAATATGGTTGAGAAGGTTATTGTAAAACAAGTGTATTCTGGCGTATCTTATAAAGAAATTGAAGATGATGGTATATATGCAGAAACAAGAGATTTAACTTCTGATAAGCTTTATACTATTACTTACGAAATTGAAGGAGATAATCCTATCCATAATGAGAATATTAGGTTGGAGTACGGCACATCAACAGCAGTTGGTGGATTCAATGTGTTTGAGATAGTGGATAGTAACGGTGAGCCTGTTAATTCCGCCAATGGATATGTGGTTAATGGTGGAAAAGTTTATATTCGTTTAACAGGAGTTCCTGGTTCTCAAGTATTATGCTTATCTAGTGAAGATGGCTATACTACAGCAACAACTGCTGGCAATAGAGTATATTTATCAATTTCTGTTAGTGATGGAAGCAACGAATATCCATTTAGAATATACACAGTTTCTGACTATGCAAGAATGTTAAGTGATGTTAAGGATTCTAAATATTATCATTATGCTCTTGCAAGAGACATTAACTTAAGCAATGCTAAGAACTATAGCTTAAATGCTTTGTCTGGTTATCATGTAAATCCTGATTCTACAAAGAACCAATCATTCGCAATTGATGGTAAGTATTCTTATATTTCATTATCAGGAGATTCTATTACAACAAAGAATAGAAACATTATAATTTCTTGGACACAAGATGAAATTATAGATAGTGAATCATCTACAAATTATGGTTTGTTTGGACAACTTTCTAATGTTGAATTATCTAATATTAATCTTGTGATTAATGAGAGCAATATTAAAGCAAATACCAATACTTCTGACATTTACTTTGGTGGATTTGCAGGAACAATAACAAATGCAAAACTAAATAACTGCTCAGTATTTGGTTATATTAATATTAAGCAAGTAAGTGATACTGATACAATATCTAACTTGATTTATATTGGTTCACTAGCAGGAAAAACAATTGATACTTATGTTGAAGATGTTTTAGAGTCATCTGTTAATGATAATAACTTAAGTGTTAAAACTACAATTCTTGTTGATGCTTCAGTTGTTAAAGATTCTAAAACTGAAACAGTACCAGCTAACGTTATTATTGGTGGTGCTGTAGCGGAATTAACTAATTCTAGTGTTAAAGATTTGTCAGTAAATATATCTGTATTGTCAGAAAATATGACATATAATTCCATGATAGGTGGTGCTTTTGGTAAAACAAATAATGCAGAAATTAATGGTGTTGTTAGTTATCCTTATTTAGTTGCAAAGCATAACGTAGCAGGTTTGGCTGGTGAAATATCTGGTACAACTATTACTGCTTCTAAAGTTTATTTTGTAAACAATGCAACAAGTAACCATACTGCAATTAAAGCAGAAACTAATGTTGCAGGGCTTGTTCTTACAGCCTCAAATAACAGTACTATCATATACACTTATGTAAGAGGATTTAACAAGAAAGCTTTAGATTTGGTATCAAATGATGGATACAAAGGTGATATTTACTTAACAGGAACTGCTCCTATATTTAGTGCATTTGTTATTAATGCAAACAACCTAACTCTAAAATCTAGTTACTTTGATGCAAATGTTGCATTTAGTCAAACTACTTATGCTGGATATGACATTTTCTTTTATGGTATAACTAATTCAACTATTGATTATTTTTACGCTAAAGTTTTGACAAATGTAGAAAACTTTAAAACAACTGAAACAAATATTACACATTTCTTAGATTCTACACCAGATAGAGATTCTGGTTATCTGATTATTAACAATAGCCAAGAAGTTTACAACAATATTGATTCTGCTGATATTGCTGATGGAACTAATGCAGTTGGTTCAAAGCCTTGGTTCCGCAATACTGATACTATATTACAAAACATCAATGATGGTTATCCAATGTTGGTTAATGGCGCAAAAATCCTTTATGATATTTTGCCAGATTCAATTAATATAACTATCGAAGATTTTAATCATGTTAAATATATCGAATATTCAAAGAATATTGGTTGGTTGGATTCTTCATATACAACAATAGAAGGCGGAGAGACTATAACTCACAATCAAGTAATAATCTTCTATAATCGTAATTCTTTAGGTCAAACTAATAGATTTGTTAATACATATGTAGTTGGATTTAATGGAGATTTTGATACTTCTGATGGTTACAAATATTATAACTTTATTGATTTAAGTCTAGTCGGCGATGTTGTTGATACTGAATTCTTTGAGAAATTACAAGCTGGTGGAAGCATTTATTTAGAAGTTATTAATGGAGACAATAACCTTATTGCAATTGATGGCAATATTATTACAACCAAAGGCTATGGTAGAGTTACTTTAAGAGCATACTACAGTCTTGATGCTTCCATTTATAATGATATCGAATTTATAATATATAGTGGTATATATAACTATAACGTGACTTACACAACAGAAAGTTCACTTACTAACGAAACAAAACTTGATAGTAAAGATGCTATTCTATATATCGACGAAGATGCTAACTTAAGTGTAGACGTTATAAATATGTATAATGGCGGTTATGCTAATGGCAATATCTACTTCGACGTTGTTACAGAAATGGGTGTTAGAATTGAACTTGAAGAAGATGACAGTGAGTTCAAATACAATGATGGTAACAAAATTGTTGTTGTATCTAAAGATGGTGAGGTTAGAGATGGCGAATTTGAAGATGGTGTAATATACATTCCAAGTCTTACCAATATCAATATTGTTCCAACTAAGTTGCCTACTTCAGGAGTGCTAAAATTGAAAGTAACTCCATACTACCTTGTTGACGGCAGAGCAATCTTAGTTGATGAAATTTCAAGAAGTTTTGCACCAAAAATCTCTGCAAGAGCTTCTGAAATTATTATTAATAACAACAAACACACTGCAACAATTACTGCTAACGGTACACAATATTTAGAATTAGCTGTAACAACAGCAAATGTTTCTGGTGATGGTACAACTTATAACATTAATGATAATGAAGGAATTCTTGTTAGATTATCTTCTAATGTGTCTGGCAATTTATTAGGAACTGCAGTAATTAATGGTTTTAGTGATTTTGCGCTTGATACGGACTATAGATTAGATAATCCAATTGTCTTTGATACAGAAGTCTTTGCAGGTTCTCTTCTAAAGATATCTGTATATCAATTCAAAGTTTCTAAAATTGCAGATACTAACGAATATCTAATTACTTACTATATCGCTTTAACTTTTAACAAAGATGAGTATCAAAGAAATTATAGTAGTATCAATATGTTAAACGCAGATTATCATATTGAATTTGTTCCAAATACTAACCAAAATATTTCTGCTCAATTTGATTGTTCAATTGCGTTAAATGACCCTACATATATAGCATTTGACTATTATGCTAATGGCGAAAAGAGTTCTAGTGGCAGTTTCAATCCTCAAGAACAAGAAAGTAGATATATTAGCCCAGGCAGAGATGGTTTGATTAAACTTCAAATATTTGAAGACTTTAACAGTGCAGATACAATCGAACTTTATTTTGATACAAATTATCTAAGTTATATCAATATTAAGCAGTTGGTAGCAACTACATCTATTGCATTTACATCAGATTTAACCTATATCACAGGCTATAAAGAAATAAGCACTGAGTATATTAGAGATGTCAACGATGCTACAAGAATTATTGGTGTAAGATTAAGTAATATTACATCAACTTATGGTGAAACAAAATTCTTTAACAATACTTTCTACATAAGATTAACTCTTAATTCTAATGTTTCAACAAACGTTATTAATTTAGACAAAAATTTGGATATTAATATCAAAGTTTACAATGTAGCAGGGGAAGAATTAAAAGTTCAAGACACAAACCATAGTCTGATTGTTGAAGTTTTGCCAGTAGCTAGCATTGAGATTGATAATACAAATTTAACAGTGTTACAAGTTGGAGATTATAAGAAAATTGAATGGGAAGCTTATAATTACGACTTAATCTTAGATGAAAATGGCAACTATAATGTTGATTTAACTATTAACTATGCTAATTCTGATTTAGGTAGTTATTTGTTCATTGTTGATAATGTAGGCCTAGAAGCTTATCTAAAACTTCAACAAAATAACTTAACAGAAGAAGAAAGAGAATACTATGAATCATGCTTAAGGTCTTTTGTAACAGAAAAGAGCGAAACAACATTCACAATTTATTCTAATGGTGTATTTGCTGATTATTATCTAATCTGCCTTGATACAATCTATGATTATTCAACTGAGGAAGATTTGTATAATTACTATATGTATAAAGACGGAGAGCTTGAAACTTACTGCTATGCATCTATTACAATGACATTGACAGTTACTAAGACTATTAATGGAATTGAGGAAAAGGCAGAAGATATAGTAGGGGTTCAATTAGTTCCACTAGAATTAAAAGAGTTAGATTTAGTAGGGGCTACAGAACAAAGTGGCGATATAGACAGATTTGAGGTTCTTAACGGAACTTATACTCAATTAGAATTTAATATCAATGATACACTAGACAGGGAAGATGTTAACAAGTATAGTTATGACCCATATGTCAAAAATGCAGATTTAGAAGATTATCAATACTTCTATTATGATGGCCAATACTATACATTCGACGAATCATATTCTGAGACAGAGAAATATCTTAATAGAATTAAAGCTATTCAAGCAAATGAATATGCTTTAGATAGCGATGGGGCTGAGCCTCTAGATACAAGTGAGAATGCTGATAATGTTTATCAACTATATGAAGAATTACAAGTAGGTGATAACTTCTCAGCAATCTATATGCCAATCGAAAAGAACAATAGATATGATTACATTGAGAGTGGACACTATAACATTAACAATGCATCATTTGCTTCTGCTAATAATAGATTCTATCACATAGACACCAAAAAGAATCTTGTTGTTGATTCTGTAAGCGGTAGCAGTGTAGAAGTTTATTATTTTGTAGTTTCGTATAATTATGATATAAAAGGAGCCGATGGAAAATTAGAAAAAACAATTTCTGCTAATCTAGTATATTTACTAAGTTATAATAATAATAATTTCTATTATTCTAAAGACGCTTTGGCTGACATTAATGATGTAACTCCTTCACCTTCAGTATCAAGCGATGAGATATTTAATCAAGCTAAAGCTAAAGAGTATTTCCAAAAATATTTAGAGGAGGATTCTTCGCTTAGTAGTTATATAGGACAAATCAAAGATAGTTTATCAGTATCTATAGCAACAAGTTTATCTTTTACAAACTTCTTGACTAGTGTTCATTATGATTATGGTTATACAACTGATATTTATGATGCAAGTGGAAAGTTTGTGGAAAGTTCAGAGCATATTGGCTACGAGACTCAAATCAATAGTAATGGTGCTGGCTTATTGGGTGGTGATGTTAAATTCAGCATAAATGGTAAATCTTATTGTATTTATAAGCAATCAGACCCAGCTAAAGATGCTGAAGAATCTTACCTATATTGCTATGCAAGAGCAAACTATTTAAAAAATAACTTTGGTGACTATGTTGTTTATAATAACAGATACATCAAGATAGATACAGACAAGTTATATGTAATTGAAACTTTTGATGGTGGCAATATAAATAACTCTGATGCATATGTTGAAGGGGTCAAATATTATATCGAAACTAATAACAACACTTATGTATTACTTGCAGATTATACAGGTGAAAGCTTATTACATTATAGATATAAAGTTTCTGATTTCTCAGTTGAGGAGAAGGCAAGATACTTACTTAGTGGTATAAGTGTATATCACTACGAAGATTCTGAGGGTTCAGATAAGAAAAAAGTATATGATGTAGCTTCTGTTGCTAATTTCTATATCGTTACTCAAAATGGTTCAGATACTAAATGGGAAAAAATTGAGTTAAATGATTTGAATAGTAAGTACAAAAATAAATTCTTACTATGCAGAACAGAAGAATCTCAGTATAGAAATGATACTATTTATTATTTCGAATACTACACAATCAAAGCACTTGGTGTTAGTGATGATGTTAAGATAATTGCTCAAGTTAATTATTTCTATGACGAAACTGGACAACTTCGTTCTTTCTATGACAAAAACTTAGACGGCATTAACGACATCTATGATTCTTTAGGGGATAAGAATTATACAGGTGAAAGCTATGTTGGATTAACTCCAGTTCAATATTATAGAGATGCTGATAGCATGATATATGAAAGAACTTGGAAAGAGTCAGAAGCTGGTTTAGGTGATTATGCTTGGAGAAAAGAAAATAATTGTTGTGGACATATTTTATATACTTATGAGTACGATTTTAACCTAGTTATTAAAGTTAATTCTAGTTATGATAATCCTATCCCAATCTATGACGAAGAAGACTTCTTAGCTATGGCTCAAGGTCAAGCTCAAAAAGATGGTGCGGGCAATATAATCTCCACTGGTCAACATTACATTATGATGGACAATATTACTCTTAAGAATTATTCTCTAATAGACAATGAGGGAATTGGTAATATTGGTTCTCTTGACGGTAATGGCTATGTTCTAACAATTGAGAGCTTTGCAGATACAAGAAGATTAAGAGAAAGTACTCTAAAGAACTTTGGTATCTTTGGCACAATTTCAGAAAATACAATTATCAAAAATATGATAATTAACATTGAGCCTCTACTTGTTACTAACAAAAATGTGGCAACTGCACAAGCTACAATCAAGAATTACACAACCACAGAATTAATTGACGGATATATTAATAGTAATTCTTATATCAATCAAGGTGTATATTTTGATTCTGAAGAAAATGTAAGAGTAGGAAATGCAAGTGTAGACTTAAGTTTCTTAACAGGTATTAACTTTGGTATCCTTGCTGGTGAGAACAAAGGTAGCGTTACTAATGTTAAGATAGTAGCTTTAACTGGTATTAAGAGTGATACTTCTGAAGTAGAAGATAATGCGGATTATAACTTGGAAGTAAAATCCGACAAACAATACTTGTTTGTACTTGCGAGCGAAGTTATTGATGGAACATTCACAAATAATAATATTGGAACAATTGTTGGCGTAAATAGTGGTATTATTACAAACAGTAGTGTAGGTATACTTGATTATCAATATAACGAAAAGATTACTCAAGATGACCCAACTACTGCAGATGTTGATGAATCATCTGTAGAGGCGGAACTACAACAAGCTGATAACAAGATTAAATATTTAGTTAATAAAACTAATATTGTTAATGGTGAACATGACAAAGAATATAGATTTATAAGACCATACTATGTTACTGGTAATGGTAATATAGCAGGCTTTGTTGCAAACAATATTGGAGCTATTAGTTCAAGTTTTGCCAAAGGTGTTGGTGTATTCAATACTATGACTGATACCCAAAGCTCAAGCAATTCTGAAGCAACAATCTATACAGCAGGATTTGTTGTAAACAACTCAGGCTCTATCCTTAACTCATTTGCAGAAGCTTATGAGTATGGAACTTTGGACAGAAATGCAGAATATATTGCTAACTTCGTAGTAGATACTAACCCAGATGATGATATCTATGTATACAATTATGACATTAGCTCAATTGGCAATATTAGTGGTTTCGTATACAATAACTCAGGCGAAATTGAAAATGCATATTCTGTATTAGCATTAACAACTAATGCAAATAACACTGCTGGATTTGTTTACATCAATTCAGGTTCAGTAAAACACGCATACACCACAACTTATTGCACAACAATCAGCTCAACAGGTGGTGATTCCAATTTAGCATATGGAACATTCTATCAAAGACAAGATAAGGACTATACAGGCACATTCGAAGACTGTTATTATTTAGTTGATGTTAGAAAAACTCAATCAGCTATAGATGATCCAGCTACTGGTATAGATAATTCATTTACAGCACATGTAGATGTATATGTAGATGTAGATGGCGTAGTAGCTAAAGCTAATTATCCAGAATTTGCATCTGAAGAATCTTTTGTTAACTTTACATTCTCATCTGATATGTCTGTAGATGCAGATAGCTCAGTATGGTATATGACCTTACATGGACCAAGACTAGTGTCTACATTAAGCACAACTTATTCGCATAGACAATTAGAGGGTGTAACAACTCTTACAGACGAAGAAGACAAATTATCTTATGAGTTTAAAGAATATATTGTTAAGACTGATTTAACAGACGGCGAATCAATAAGAATATTTATAGATAAGACAAATATCTTCTATGAAACAGCTACTAATTCTGGTAAGTTTACAGCAACTAAAGTTGATGGTACAAGGTCTGCTTATGTTTATGTTTCTTATGATGCAGAAACTGAGACTTGTCAATATTATTTGTATATTGATGGTGAGGGCTTATACTTAACAGATAATAATTTAACTGAACTTACATTGATCTCTCAAGAATTTACTGAAGAAGTCTATAATAGCTTAACTAAATACTCATCTTTAGTAGCAATGGACGATAAAGGTAGCATACTTGGTGTATTAGACTTACTTGAAGTTCCAGTATCTGACTATAGTAACTTCATATTTAGTTATACTTATGACCCAGATTGTCAATATGGTTCCAAAACAAATCCACTTCTTGTTGATACTGCAGATAGATTTGTTAATTATATAACCAATTTTGCAAGAAAAACTGATGAAGGATATGTATTTGGTAAAGTTGAAGCTTCAGAAGATAATAAATATATAAGACAAATTTCTCATCTAGATTTTGGACTTAAAACAGTTGATAACCAGAGTATTAATGTTCTTAATCAAGAGAAGAATGGTAAGTATTTAAGTAATGTTATATTCAATGGTGTTTATGATGGTAATAACTTAAATATTAACAACCTTAACTTAACAGACTCTAGAGAGAACCAAACAATATCTTTTGGTTTATTTAACCAAATGGGATTAAAGACAAACAAAGATAATAATTTCTTAGCAGTATTTAAGAATGTTAACTTATATGTAGTTGAGTTTACGTCTAAAGACGCTGTGTCAACTGGTACTGTTGCTGGTATCATGTATAATTCTGCTATACTTAATGTAGAAGTTTCAACTAGTTTGAAATCTAATAGCAGTAACAAATATCAAACAGCAACTTACTTCGTAGGATCAATTGCTGGTATTGCAGTAGATACCAAATTAATTGACATAGAAGTTAATAATATATATCTTTATGCTTCACTTCCTAACGAAATATCTTCTGATAGTAAAAATATTTATAACGATTACTTGACTTGGCAGTATACCGCTACTCAAGGCACAACAACTAACGGAAAGTATAAGACATTTAGTTTTGATTATAGTAATCCAGATATGTACGGAAATCCTGCTAATCCTATCTATGACCAACTAGATTCTCAATTATATTCTATTAGTGGTGCTAATAAGAGTATCAAAGTATCAACAGCTAGCTTTGCTGGTGGTATTGCGGGTGTTGTAATTAGTTCTAGTGTTGTTGATACAAGTGATTACTATAGTAGTGCTAATCGTATCAATCCTAGTGAGGCAACAATTAGAGGAAACGAACTATCTGGCGAATATATTATTGCTGGTATTAATGCTGGTGGCTTGTATGGATATGTTTCTGAAAATATTGTTATGTATGATGTAGAATTACTTACTGATTATGATAACGAATTGGGAGATAACCAAAAACAAGCAATTAGTGGTAATAATTTCGTAGGTGGTATTGTTGCAGAAAATCATGGTTTAATATATAAAGCACAAGTTAATTACTCAAACAACAACTCAGATGAGGAGTTAAATCAAGATACTTTTGATAAAGATATAGCAGAACATAATTATCAAAGTAAGTCTTTAGTTAACGAAGATGCTCTATTTGCTAATACACGTAAAGGCACAAATGCAACTAATACTAACAACACTGTTGTTGCTATCGGTGGTATTGCAGGATATAACGCAGATGGATATATTATTGATAGTTATAACAAAGTCGATGTAACTAATGACAATGCATATATTTCTGGTGGTATTGTAGGTTATGTCGGAAAGAATACAACTATTAAGACCACATTTACAACAGCTAATGTTATTGCTAAAGAAGTAATTGGTGGATTTATTGGTTTCTATAATATAGACGGTGATTTGACAGATTACCAAAGTAACTTAACTTTAGAAAAATGTGTATCAATTAACTTATGGGATAAGCAAGTTGAAGAAATCCAAAAGAGTATCATCAAAGGAACATCTTTTGGTGCAACTTCAGATAATATCATTATTAGATTCCCAGAGGTTGGTAACCAGAAAGTTGAAAAAGCAACTACTATGGAGAAGATTACAGTTGATGGCACAGACTACAATTATGTTAAAGACGCAACTTCAATCTCCCAAAACACTAGTAATGTTTTCTTAGGCTCCTTGATTGGTTTTGTTGGTTTAGGTACAAATAACAAAATCGCAGAGACTTCTAATAATGTAGTTAATTATTATGGTGTTACAGGAGAAGATAAGACTAACTACGAAGATGATATAATCATACTAAACAAACAAAGATATCTAGTTACTGAGACTATAACTACTGGTAGTAAAGCATGGGGATTTGATAATATCACTTCTGTAGTTAGTACAACTTATGCAAGTTTGTCTAAAACAACTGGTGAATCTGTAGACCAAATTAAGATGGCGTATGATAGCACAAACGCTTTAGCTTATGATGAATTATATGTTAATGAGAATAATGGTGGACTAAAGAAGTGGGAATTAAAAACATTGTTGAGCGAAAGTGCTACTGAGCAAGAAGCCACACATGTAGAATTAAATGATGGAACAATTATTCCAAAGACAGATTTAGAAGCTGGTCAAACTGTTAAAACATACTATATTGTTCAGCCTCCTGCTGAGTATGATTCCGGAAGTGATACAACTGCTGGTAATGTATATATTGATTATAACTACTCTAAGGATATATTTGGTAAAAAAGATAAAGATGGTAACAATACTATCAAGTCTAGACAGATGTATTTGCAGAACATCTTAGGCGTATATAAGAACATTGATGACACTAACGGTAGTTCTTATACTCAAGAAGAAATAGATAAGAATACTTCAAGTAATTTATTTGAGGAAAAATATTACGAATATGAGTATGAAGATAACGGAGATAGAAAGGCTACTTCTCCACTTATGCTTGACTTAACATTTACAGATTCAGATGATGATAGAAGTATTTGGAGTATGGCTGACAACGGAAGCGGTAGTTATATCCCAGAATATATTACTGTTCCAGACAAAAACTATATTCAGATAAATACAAGCGAAGAATTAATTGAAGCGTTGAGTAATAATGGAACAACTAAGACATATTTCTTGATGCATAACAACAAGTCTGATAGAAAAAAGACAAATTCCTTTAACATTTATATCAATGATTCAGCTTACATTTATAACTACGCTATGTTTAACTCTACCTTTAAGGGTAATTTGTTAGGTAAGAAGTATGATGTTGATACAGGAATAGTATCTGACACTACAATAAACCCAGTTATAAATATTTATACAGGTAACTCTAGAGGGGTATATGCTCTAATTAACAGATTAGAGAATGCTGAGATTAGAGATATCGACTTTAATATTTATGTTTATGCTAATGATAAGAGTAGTTATACTAATGTATATGCTTCATCTAATGGCTCATTTGGTTTACTTGCTACAACTATTACTGCAAGTACTATTAGTAATGTTAAATTTACTATTAGTGGAGAGACTACTAGTGAAGATATTTATTTAAATCTAGTTCACAATGCTGAGGAAGCAGGACTTACTAGTGTTAAGAACTTTGGTCTTGTTGCTGGTACTTCGATTAATAGCGTATATTCAACTATTACACAAACTATAAGTAGCAATATCCATATCAATTCTGGTTTAACAGATACAATTGGTGGAGTATTTGGTTATGCTTCTGGTAATACAATTAAGTCTTACGATATTACTGGAGCAAAGACTTTGAATTTGCATTTGAGTGAATCAAGGTCTAATACAGGCAATGCTTTGTATTTTGCTACAGCAATTGCCAAGAACCATTACAATTTAATAACTACAATAACAAGTAATATAAACATTAATGTTGATTATGCTGAGTCTGCTAAATCAGTTCTTCAACCTTATGGTATAAGATTTAATATCTTTGCTGGTGGTTTGTTTGGTTACTCATTAGCTGGCGAAGTGACAAATTCTAAATATACCGCAGACAATGTTAACTTTACATTAGATAGAACTTCATCTTCTGCTATTACTAACAGTGTATACTTTGGGGCAATTTCTGGCTCAACGTTTACTAATAATATGGAAAATGTAAATGCAAGTGAAAGTGGTTCTACATATAATTTCAAGTTAGAATTCCTAAATGCATTTATTGGTGGTTTAGTTGGATATAACGATTACTTGTCTTCAATTATTTCTACAAGTTATCAAAAGTCAACTAGTAATATTACCTTAGCTCCAAGAGGCTCTGGTAGATATTATGTAGGTGGAATAATTGGTTATAATGCATCTAATATAACTGGAGATTATACTATTGAGAAAGTTGTTAATACTGGAGCAATCTCAATTAATACTGATGAAGTATTATCTATCGAAGGTAATAACAGAACTATGTTATATGTTGGTGGTATTGTTGGATATTCTGCCTCTGGCAAATACTCTTATGTAGCGAACTACGGAAATATTAAGACATATAGTGAGAAGGATAAAGAAGATACAGAGTATACAGTGGACCAAATTCAAGAAAGATGTTCTAACGCTATGTACTATGTTGGTGGTCTTGTAGGTTATGCAAGAAACATTGGTATATATAATTTTGCTAATTATGCAGATATCTATTATGTAATTGGTCATGGTGGAAACTACTATGGCGGTATCATTGGTTACAGTACTCTTACTAACGTTATCTTAAATACTGGTAAGTCTTATTGTAGATTCTATGCTTCTGATACTTCTCAAGAAAATAGATATAATGCTAACTTATTTACAATAGCAGAGAATTGTGTATATGTATCAGAAGAAGATAGAGATAATTCTCTAACTTATACTGATGATGTGTATTATATTCAAGAGTTCTATGCTAAGTACTCTGATTTAAGTCAAAGTTATGCAAGCTCTTCAACTTATAACGGAACTCAAGTATATGCATATGCAGATATTTCTAGTTTCAATGGTAAATTTATTAGTGAAAGTAAAGTTCCTGCTTCTGATTTAAGTAGTTCTTATGATACAGATAAGTTAAATGCAACTGGTATATATCATATAATTGACAATGACGAGGGGTATAATTATATTTATAATCCTACCGATTTTACATTTATTAATTGGTTTGAAGAAGATAATGTGGTAGTTGCTGTTAAAGGTGGCACATCTTTAACAAATGGTCATTCAGCTGGAATAATACCTTCAGTTCCAGCAAACGGTATATTATCTGGATTTAAGATAAATATAGGTGGTATGGCTAAGAATGAAGTAGATGATAAATATGAATTCACTCCATTTGTAAAAGAGAACAACGGAAGAATCTTTAACTGTATTGTTTATGGTGAAATAACTGAAGACTTTGGTACAGACGGTGATGAGGAATATATTAACAGTTTTGCAATGACTAATAATGGTGATATTGTAAGGTCTGGATCAGTTATTACATATACAGGTAAATTCGAATTTGAAAAGACTTACGAAGAATATAAAAACGTTAAAGATTTATCTAACAATGAGGTTGGTACTGCTTATAATATAAGTTCTAATATCAAGTTCAGTGGATTTGTTTATACTAACAGCGGATTCATTAGCGATTGTTACTCTACAGTTAACATTGATCATGTTAATAAGTGTGATGCCTCTAGAGATGACCAAATTAGTGTCGAGGGCGCTACTTACAACGTCAATGCTCCTAATTTCTTCTCTTATGAGTTAGAGATGGCAGGTCTTGTATATTTACAAGGTGAAAGAACCAATGCTAACACAATAGGGGTACACAATTCATTCCATTCTGGAAAATTAATTGATTACACTACTCCTGCAGTAAGGTTCTATGGTACAAATGGATCATTAGGTGGAACAAAGCCTGATGATAACAATCCAGATGACTATAAACCTATTGAGTATAATCCAGGACTAATTGTTAAAGATACAACTTCTGGGATTTATTCCCAATGTGGTAATAATCTATACGACAATACTCATGTTGAGGACTTGGAAGATGGCGTAACTAATTACTTTAATGATTTAGACAATAAAACTCACAATATTTGGATCAAATCAGACGACCGTGCAAAGAACTATTATCAATACTACATCCAAGATATAAGTATCGGAAATAGTGACCATTCTCTATATGCCCCTACTGGTATAGAAGCAAGTTTTAGTAATAATGGTGATAACCTTGAAACAAGTAGTTCTTTCTCTAATAAAGGTGTAGTCACATATAGTGATACATCAAAAAATGGATTATATTATTCGGTTGCTGCAATTGAACATGGAACATATAAATTGTTCCAATCTACTTCGACTTCAATTATTGTAGAAACTGCAAGAGATTTTGCTAGATTAATTGGAGACTACAATGATGAAGATAGCGAATTAAACAAAAATGTTTACATCTTAGCTGACCAATTAGATATGACAGGGCTTCTTGGTGCTAGCGAAAGTGGTATCACAAAATTAACAGGTCAAATCATCGGTATAGGAGATGGTAATCTTACCGAGGCTGGTAAAATGGGTGTTCTTATCAAGAATCTAACCATTAATTCAGCTTTTGTTAAGACAAATACCGGAACAATATCAGGATTATATTTTGATAATATTAACAATACAGGCAACTCATGTTCTGCAATAGTAGAAAATAACTCAGGAACAATAGAGTATGTATCAGTTGTTAATAGTAATCTATTAGTTTCAAATGCTACTTCAAGTGTAGGGTTAATCGCTTCAACCAATACAGGTACAGGTACAATAACTGGAATATATGTAAGTAATTCTTCAGTTAGTGTATCAAAAGAATCATTTAGTGATAATAATGGAATCGGAGGTATTGCTGGATATAACAATAACACAGGCAATGTATCTTATATTTATATTGGCAAATATAATGCTACAGAAAGTGGTTTGATTGTTAATTATACAGATACTCAAAACTCCACAAAAAATGTTGGAGGAGTAATTGGAAATAACGAATCTACCTTTGTTAATAATTTTGCGATCTTTAATGTATCAGTTAATGCTGGTAATGCGAATAAAGTCGGAGGTGTTATTGGTTGCAATACCGGAACTCTAGAATCTTCATATTTTGCGGTTACTAGTGTTCAAGTAACAGGAAAGAATTATGTTGGAGGTTTGGTAGGAAGTAATATCGCAAGCACTATTACTGGTAAAATAGATGGCTCAGGTAAATATCTTTTCTTAGCTAATGTTGATGTTGTAGCTAATGGACAGTATAGCGGTATCTTTGCTGGTGATTTTATAACTGAAAATTCTGTACAAGCTCAAATTTCTGTTATAGATTTGATAGCATCAACACTTAATGCAAGTTCTGATTATGCTGGTGGAGTCGCTGGTTATGTAGAAAATACAAACAATGATAGAAGTAGTATTATTATTGAGGACACAGACCTTTATGATATAACTATTACAAGTAAAGGTGACAATACAGGCGGAATTGCTGGTTATGTTACAGGTAGAGCAAGAGGTGTAATTGTTTATGGTATAGATTGTGAAGATTTGGAAATAACAGCAGAAGGTAACAACATTGGAGGAGTATCTGGTTATTATGAGAATGGTGATATAGGAAGTTTAGACAATGGAAAAGAAGTTACATTTAATAGACTTATAATCAAAGGTACAAGTAGACGAAGTCAATATGTTGGTGGTATAGTAGGACAAGCTGAAAAAGTGAATATATATGACACGACTATTACTAATTCTGGAACAAGTGCGGAAAGAAACACAATTTCTACCCAAGCAATTGCGAATCAAATAAAAGACAATTTAATAGATTATAGCAATCTTTCTGAGTATAAATCTTATATCGGAGGATTTATAGGTAAATCTACAAATTCTTCAATTACTAATTCTTCAATTAACAAAACTAATATCTTTGCAAATGGAGACTATGTCGGCGGTATGATAGGTTACAATGATGCAACTTCTGCTACATTTATAACTTCGGGATCAGACAATAATATATTAAGTAATGTTTCGGTTGTATCCGAAAGATTACTATTAGGTATTAAGAACAACAAAGATAAGTATACAACAAATAATTACGTAGGTGGTTTAATTGGTTATGATGATAACAATTCAGGAGAACATTCCTTAAATAGTACAGAAGATACAAATGCAATTAAATTGTCAAACTTAACAGTTTCTGGTGGACAATATGTAGGTGGCGTTGCTGGAGAATTAGATACTACAATTTCTAAAATAGTTTCTGACACTTATTATAATTCTTTTGTATTAACAGACATTTCTATCACTTCAGATTATGTCGATGATGAGACGAAAAAAGAAGGAGTTGGATATGTTGGTGGTGCTATTGGTTATAGTAGTGGTATTTCAATAGATGGTATCAAAATCAACAAGTCTACCAATGGAACAGGAAATATTATTACTGGTATATCTTATGTTGGAGGTATTGTAGGATATTATGATGAAGGAAACATATACAATGTTGAAGTAAGCGATGCTACAATCACGGCTACTGGCAAGAAAAAGTCTAGCGGGTCTTACATAGGCGGTATTGCTGGTTATATGAAAGACGGAGAAATCGGAAATGAAGATATTGGTGCTACTGTGCAAAATGTTATTATTTCTGCATACAGTTCTTATGTCGGTGGTGTTGTAGGTTATGCGAAAAATACTGACGTTGGAGCTGTAAGCGAGGAATCTTCATCTACAATCAGATTAAGTAATGTTACAATTTCAAACATTTCAGATGCTTATGTCGGTGGTGTATTCGGTAAGGCCGTAGATGGTTCAGGCATTCAAAATTTAAATGTTAAAGATATAGTGGTTACAGGTGCTGGTTCTTACGTTGGTGGTCTAGCAGGTGAAACCTCAGGAGATATTGGGTCAAGAGATTCATCAATTATATTAAAAAATGTTACTGTTACAGGTAATGGTGAATATGTAGGTGGCGTTACTGGCAAAGCAACAAATAATATAACCAATATTCTTGCTTTAACATTAAAAGTGAATAATAACAATGGAGAATATACTGGTGGTGTAACAGGTTGGTCTAAAGGAAGCATTAAAAACATAGTATTAGTAGATATTAATATACAATCTTATGTCAAGAATACTGATCCGAATAGAAAATTTGTAGATGTTAACCTTGGTGGTATTGTTGGTTATTATGTACCTACAAGCGATAAAGTAATAGAAAATATATTAATCACTGCAACAAATGAATCAACATCCCGTTCAAAGATTCTAACAACTGTTAACAAAGGTTTCTATATAGGTGGAATTGCTGGATTTATAAATCGTGAGTCAGAATCTAATGTATTAAAAAATATCTCCGTACAAAATACAGATATCGATACAAACTTAAGTATATATGTGGGTGGAGTTGTTGGTTTTTATCAAGCATCAGGAGTTGCAGAAGAAACTTCATTAGGAAACTTTGACGGTTTGCCTGATGTATCTTCAGATTCAGAGTGGCAAAAATATAAATCTGAGTCAGATGAGTATACTATAAAAAATGTGTTTATTAAAGGTGATTCTTATATCGGTGGTGTATTAGGAACCATAGATAATCATTCCGCTCAATATTTTTTGACTAATGTTAAAGTTTACAACATTGATATTGAAGCTGAAGGTAGTCTGGAAATTATAATAGACGATAGTCTTGAACTTGAAGGTGGATATATAGGTGGTATAGCGGGTTTCTTTAAAACAGCAGATACTAATTATGAAGATACTTATAGCCAAATCTATGGTGTTGAAGTTACTGGAGGAAATGGTAATAATGCTTCATCAATCTTAGTCAATGAAGCTGGTAGCTATATTGGTGGTATTGTCGGTATAGTTGATGCAATAGCTACTAACGAAGATACAGCTACTAATGATGGTGGCTTAGTTAATGGAGCTTTGAATAATAATCGGGTATCAGTTTCTAATATCACAATAGAAGCTGCTGGCCAATACATCGGCGGGGTTGCAGGAAGTGCAACTAAAGTAGCGCAGTATTATCACACAGGTAATAATACTATAGAGACAAATACAAACGAATTAGTGGCATTAATTAATATTTCCAATGTGCAGATTTTTTGTTACAATAACAATATTGGTGGAGTTGCTGGTGACGTAGAATATGCAAATGGAACATATAGGTCAGATGATCTTACAATTACTAATCAATCTGGTAGCAAAGTGACAAGGATTGGTGGTCTATATGGTATGGTTTCTGGTAGCTTTATGAAACTTGATAATATTGCTAATGAAGATTCTAAATTTATATATTCCAATAATACAAATATATCCGTTAGTAAAGGTACATACCTAGGAGATCTAGCTTCTGGATCTTCTGAGCAAGTTGGAATAGGTGGCTTAGTTGGTGTATTGGAATATATTTCTGAAAATGGAATGAATGATAATCTTGGTGGTCAATCATTCAAAGTTTATGAATTGGAAATGAATGTTTCTGGTGATCATATAGGCGGTTTGTTTGGTTACATTTATTCAACAAATGGGTTCTCAGAATTAACAACTGGTTATCTATACGACAGTAGAATTAATGTATCTGGCGATTCTCAGTTTATAGGTGGAATTGTAGGTGAGGCAAAATTTGTTAATATTGATGGATGTATGATTAATGCTATAGAAATAGTTGTCGATGGTGTTGGTGGTCATTACACAGGTGGAGTTGCTGGTAGAGTTATTGGTAATGTATACAATGTTGCAGTTTCAGAATGGAGTAATGGAAACAATGTAATTTCTAGTACTGGACGTTATATAGGCGGAATTGTAGGTGCTTGTGAATCTGGCGAAGCTACAGATGGAACAGAAGATGGCGGAAACATCGGTCAATTTATGGTTAAAGCTCCTTTAATAGTAGAATCAACTTATACTGGTAGTTACACTATTTTGGAAAATGGTATAGGCCGTGCTCAAGTAAGAACTTATGATTCTTATGTAGGCGGTATTGCAGGTTATGCGGAAGTATTCGGCGAAGACAACTATTCAACTTCTGATTATTCAGTAGTTATTCAGAGGTCAGTTTCTGTTAGTGCAAGATTTGGTTGTGTTGGTGGATTAGTTGGATTTATGAATGGTCCATTCAAAGCAAGCGCAGATATTGATGGAATTAATGTTAATTCTTCATATAGCCAAGTAGGTGGCATTATTGGTTATTCTAATGACGAAATTGATTTTAGTAAAATAATGATTGCTGGTACTAACCAATATAACACTATCTCTGGAGATAATTATGTTGGGGGAATTACTGGTGGTGGTTTACAACTTACTTACTATGATGGCTCCTTAGAGAGAACTATTAAAGAAGATGTAACTTCCAAGAATTATCAATTTATGGCGTCATCTAAGTCTGATGCTTTAGGTACGTGTGAACTAAATGAAACTAACTTAGCTACAATATTAGAAGAAATCAATGATTTCATTGATCCACAATATGAGATTACAGTAGGTGGTGTCAGTGATTTAAAAATTCAAACTTCAGTAATAAAAGCATATAACAGATTAGGAGATTTTATTGAGGATATTTCATACAAGGATTATGACCTTAAAGATGACCAATTAATTCTTGAATGTCTTAAAGAAAAAATTACAGAAGAAGTTAATGCTGATAACACTATAGTAGATAAAGCAGCAGAAATCGATAATAGTTATAATGAAGTGAAAGACACTTCAGAAGGTAAAGAAAAAGGTAAGAAACAATTAATAACACGTCTTGTCGATTACTTAACTAAGAAGAATATCAAAACAATCAAGTTTGTATTCGAAGTTGATAGCGATACTACAAATGATGGTTATGAAGATGCAGTTGTGTTTAGTTATGGTCAAGAATTCTATTCTCAGAAACATATCTTTAATATGTTTGCTAGTCTTGGAGATAAGTTGAAAGACAAAATTACATTGAAAAATGATTCACAAGCAGGAGTGACTAAAGGTAGTGGGTTAACTGATTGGCTAATAACTTATGGTTCAAAGACATCAGATGAGCAGAATGCATATATTAAGACTATTCAGTATGTTACTATTACTAAACAAAGTACAACCAAAATCAATCCGGATAACGGTAACGATTCTTATATTACTTTAGAATCCTTAAATATCGAAGGTAACGACTATGTCGGTGGTGTGCTTGGTAAATCTATAGTATCTAGTGGACTTAATGTGGATACCAATGGTTCTATTAATAATACAACGGTAACTGGTAGAAACTATGTAGGTGGTGTTTTGGGTAGTGGTAGTGCTACTATTAAAGCAACACTACGATGGGTAACAGTATCTGGTAATGATTACGTTGGTGGTGCTGGTGGATACACTAATAACGTTATATTGTCAGTTTCTAAATTCTCAGAAGATGTAGAAGTTTCTGGTAAGAATTATGTCGGTGGTGCTATTGGTCGGAATGAAAGTTCTGGAACAATAACAGGAATACTAAAGCAATCTAATGTTACAGGTATCAATTATGTTGGAGGATTAGTTGGACAATTCAAAGGAGAAGATCAAACATTAACTTTGGGCACATCGCATATTACGGAGACTATAGTCGTAGGATCTAGTTACGTAGGTGGCTTGTTTGGTGATGTCATTGCTTCTCATGTTACTCATGGCGGTGATGGTACATATCTTGGTGTATATAACTCCACAATAGACGGTACTCAGCCAACATCTGATGCATATACTTATGTAGGTGGATTGTTTGGACATGTATATACTAAGAATATATATACAGATAATGGAACTCTAAAGGGCGACGGTGGATTATATTTCTCACAAGCTGAGTTTATACATAGCACAGTAACAGGTATTAGTGGCGTCGGCGGAATTGTCGGTGTCATGGAAGGTAATTATGCAGTAGGTACATCTTATGTCATTGGTGATGAGAAAGCGTCTTACTCTATTACTGGTCAAGCTAATGTTGGTGGTGTAATAGGAGCATTAATAGACAAACTTAATAAGTTTAAGGTTGATAAAGTAGAAGATGATACTATTACTGGTATAGATGAATTTGTTCAAGAACATTATGAGTACGAATTAGTTACAGATAATACATATACAGATACAGATTCTGTTATTGACAGTGTTAAAGATGGATCGTACAAGACCAAGATTTATGGACTTTCTGACTTTAATTCTCAAGCATATGTAATGGATTATAAGATTGGTAGCTTAAATGTTAATAATGTTGGCGGAGTAATTGGTAAAATTAACACTCTTAATATTATTGGCACAAGCGCAAATGCTTCGATGTCTATAACTAACGTAACACATACTGGCTTTAATAAATACGCTTTGGGTAATGGAGAATTATCAATTGATAAGAAAAATGATACATATTTCTATTCTGTTCCAACTAATATGGAAGACACCAAAGACGACTTCTATATCCAAGGTAACTCAGATGTAGGAGGCTTGGTCGGAAGATACGAATATGCATCATATATCAATGATGATAGTATTGGATATATAGTATATCGGACTATCGCAGAAACAATGTCTAAAGCAGTGCAAGATGTATTAGTTTCACGATATTTCGAAGGAAAGAATGATGATGGGTCTGAGTATACAAGTGATCCAGAAGGTCAAAAATTTGCTAATATTATGAATTTATCTTCTAACAACTTAGTTGTAATAGGTAATAACAATGTAGGTGGTTGGATAGGTAGTACTATTAACCCACAATTATTAATTGGCACGAACTCTGAAGAATCTCACTTATATAAAAATAACCAAGTACAATCTACCGGAAATAGAATTGGAGGAATGATAGGATATGCGACTACACTTTATGGTACTGGTAATATTAGAATTGGCGGATTAAGTTCTTCGTTTGATGTTAATGCATCTGGTCAATATGTTGGTGGTGTAATTGGTATTGCAGAGAAAATTAATATTGATAGTAAATTTAATAATGAAGCTAATATATCTTTCAACATGGATATTAACATACCTAACTCAGGTTCATATGTCGGAGGATTTGCTGGTTATCTAGTTAATTCTCCAGTAGATTTTAGTATTAATAATCAATTTAATCTGTGTTCAACTATAAATAGTGGTGATTACACTGGAGGCTTTATTGGTTGTGCTGATGTAGGTTCACCTGTAAGAGTTACAACATTATTTTATGATGCTCATATAGTAGGTGATAATTATACTGGTGGTTTAATTGGAAATATAGTCGAAGAATTAACATTATATTTTGTAGGTAAACAAACCAATGGAACATTCGTAGATGTAGATTATTCTGTAGTTGATGTATATGGAATATCATATGTTGGCGGGATTGCAGGGCACACTGGAAATAATGTTAACCTAACAGGAAGCTCTGGAGAAACTTCTGTTGATGGAGAAGTTGTTGCAACAGGGAACAATATAGGTGGATTGTTTGGTAAGTGTTCTCTTGGTAATATTGATGGACAATTTGATGGTAGTAATATGATTTCCGTATCAGTCGATGTTCGTGCCTCTTCTTCTGAAATGGTTGGAGGAGTTATAGGTTATGCTTATATGTGTGACAATATAAAGAATTTTAGAGTTTATTATCCAGGTTCTATAATGAATTGTCCAGAAATATCCGGATTAGAAGGTGTTGGTGGAATTGTTGGATCGATGTTCTCTGGGAAGTTAGATAATTGTAATAATGAAGGAATTTATGTAACAGGACAAAATTATATTGGTGGATTTGTAGGTAATGCTAGTAGAGTTGAAATAAGTAATTGCAAAAATCAGGCAAAAGATATATTCGGTGAAAAATATGTCGGTGGTATATCTGGTAATCATAGTTACGGAATAATTCAATCATCTTGTGATAATGAAGGTAAATTGATAACAGGAACCAAGTATGTTGGGGGGATAGCTGGATTCGTTAATAGTAGTGATGTGAATGTTGGTCCAGAGAAGTCACAAGGAGCATCAAATATAATTAAATATAATGGTGTATTTAATTTAAGATTTATAAATACAGCTATTAATATAAACGCAAGTGCAGTTGATGGTCAAAACAACATTGCTGAAGTTTTTGGTTCAATGTCTTTTGGGGACTTTATATCTAAATTTAGTGAATCTAGTGAGATTTTCACAAATAGTGAAAAATTTAAAGAAGTAATTGCAGATTTATATAATAATGATACTTCATGGGAAAAGTATGTTGACGATATAGATTTTACATATAACGAAATTATAGCCGATGAAAATACGGAAGTTATACAATGGATAATTACTAATGTTTTTGTTGGTAATATTGTCGGAAATTCTATTGATGATCCTCATAATGATAAGACAGCAAAAAATGTAAAAGATTTGTCCGATAGAAGCCTTAAAGAAATATTTGATATTGAAAAACAAAATTATGAATCTGAGAAAAATGAAGAATTTTCTGAAGCAATATTTATATCTTCTCAATCAGGAGCAGGTGTTCAAAATGTTCAAAAAACTATTAAAGTAAGATATCATTTTAGATTGGATCTTGTTAGAACGACATTTTCAGGGAATCCAAATGATCAAAGATTTAATGCGAGAGTTATAGATGCAGGAGTTTATAGTGATACTTACAATAAATTTGTTAGTTATTCTATGAACACTACAACAGATTCTAAATGGCATACATATTGTACAAACACTGCTGGTTGTAAACATGGAAAATCGTATTATAAGGGAAGTGATTATGCTCTTTATAATAAAGGATTAGTGTTAATGTTATTACATGACTGCTTTGGAAATCACAGAATATCATTTAATGATCAAATATTAGGAATTGATCCCGATTGGGGGAATAAAAACTTATATGACATACTAAATAATGATGGAAGTACATATTCAGCAGCTAAATATCTTGACAAAAGTCGTCAAATTGTACTTACCGTGTGGATAACAGATAGTTCTGGTAATATATTAGAAGGAACAAAAAAACTAAGATTAAGGGTTTATCTTCCTTTCTCTTATAGTGAGTATGGAATAGTTGATCCTAAGAATAAAAAATCTGATGAAGAGTGGACTTTATTTGGTAAATTTGATTTTGACTATGGTAGTGGTTACGAAGATTCTAGTGCTGAAAATCAAACTTATGAAACTTATATTCGTAAAAACGGTGCTAATGATTATCATAGTTTGTATCAAAATAGAGATGCGTTCTTACATCAAGTTCTAAAAACAAGATTTGATAATCAAGGAGAAAAATTATTTAATGTCAATACGAAAGATTTTGGACCCTTTGCTCAAATTAGTGAATATGGTGAAAATAAATTATTACTTATCGAAAACACAAAACATTATACGATTACTGACTCTTATCCACAAAAATATACTATTTATTATAGTGAAGAAGCAAATAATCTAAAAAGTGATTATTTTGGGCCATCTGAGTATTATCGTTATTATTTAGAGTGGAATGGTGGTGAAACTTACACAAAAGATGATCCAAAACAAGATACTGATGTTAGATTTTTAAAAACTTTAATGAGACTTGATGGAAGTTTTAACAATTTCTATGACTTATATGCAGATATAGATGGTAAATATCAATTTAATGATGGAACTTTTGATTTATTTGAAGATTTAAATAGTCAAGTTAATGAACAAATTAGCGCAGCATTATCAAATGGTGGCGGCTCTAGTGGTGGAAGTGGAACGGGAAGTTCAAATACAAATAATGTGACAGGTGATGATGGATTAGCTGGAAGTACTGGAGAGCATGACTCTGGGGAAATGCCATTATATAAACAATATAGTAGTAGTGCAGCATGCGTTGCGTGTGCTGCAGGTATGATTGCTAGAAAATTAGCAACAACAAATACTGATCATTTTACAACTGATGACTATGTTTCTGGTGTGCCATGGTTAGCTGCTGCAGATATGACTTTAGGAAACAACCCATGTCAAGAATCTGCTGGGTTGTTTAGACAATGGGTTAATGACGGCTTGTTGACAAGTGGTTCTTGGAGTGCTTACGGTGCAATAAATGGAATGGCGAGTTATTATGGATTCACACAACAGAGCATGAACGAAACAATTTTTAATTCTTTAAAATCAGGTTCAATTAATTCAACAGACTATGCTTTGTTTATTCATTATTTTTATAGTTCATATTCGCTTAATAGTGAACATGGGATTGCTATAGATACTCTAACATTTGATGGGACAACTGTTTATGCAAGAATGTATGATTCTGGTAACTTCGGACGTTATACTTTAACCCTTAATAATGTCTCTGACTTTAATAGTTTTAAAGCTAGTTTAGAAGTGGCAATTGAGGATCAATATGATAGTTATGCTAGCACAAGTTATGACGGAATGAATATAACAAGTATTGATAAGTTAGATTTTTTCTCTAAATACAGTATTTAAATTTATTTATAAACTTTTCTTTTAATTATTCAATAAAATAAATAGTTAAAAAAAATGTCCTTCCGAAAAAATTATTTCTTATTAAGCTTGATTCCTCTACTTTGACGAAAGTTTAGGAATTAGGCTTGATATAGAAATATATCCTTAATTCTTTTCCCACTACTTGGGTTTTAAATGTGCACAAGTATCTAAGTAGTGGTTTGGATAAGGATAAAAAATTGTGTCCGTAAAATTTAAAAAAAATAGAGTAATGCAAGACATAAATATAGGGACTGGAAAAAAGGGATAGGTTCGGTCGCTATAACATGTTTTGTGTTAAAAATATGAGATAGAGAAAAAAGATTAATGCAAAGCACCCCGTTGCATTAGTCTTTTTTTTATTATTAATGCAAAAAATTTTGAATTAATAATATAGTGAATAGGATAAAAATAATTGATAATATTTGTGTTATGACTAAAAAATAAATTCTCTCAAAAAAGATGGGAATAGTGTAAAAAATGAATAATAATTAATTCTTTTACTAAAACTAAATGTAACTAAATAAATTTCTTTAGGAGATGAGTTTATGAATAAGGTGTTTAGTTTTAGGAAAAGCATTTGTTTGATATTAGCGATTGCCTTAATAGTAGTTGCAATGTTTGGAAGCAAAGTTGTAATGGCGTCGACTAATGGGGCGACAATTACTGCTTTTGATAGTTTTTCTTCTACCAGTTATATTCTTATGGAGTACAACACTGGCAAAACATTGATTAACTTTAATGAAAGAGAGAAGATGCCAGTTGCTAGTATCTGCAAACTAATGACTAGCCTTATAACTTTGGAGAGAATAGATAGGGGAGAGTTGTCTCTAGATGATAAATTCTTGGTTAGTGAACATTCTGCCAGTGTTGAGGGGAGTCAGGCGTTCTTAGATGCAGGGCAGGAGTATACAGTAGGGGAACTGCTAAAGAGTGTAGTTGTGGCATCTGCTAATGATAGTGCTATTGCCTTAGCTGAAGGGATTTCTGGGTCTGAGGAGACTTTTGTTGAGATAATGAACACAAGAGCGAAAGAACTTGGAATGACCGATACTAACTATACTAATGCCACAGGACTTACAACTCCTAACCAATACAGTACAGCTTATGACACTTGCTTAATTTTGAGAGAAATTAATAAGCATGAGCATTATGGGGAATTGGCAAAAATCTGGATGGACACTCTTACTCATCCGTCAGGCAGAGTTACAGAACTTGTTAATACTAATAGGCTTATTAAGTACTATGAACCATGTCTTGACGGCAAAACTGGATTTACAGATGAGGCGGGGTATTGCCTAAGTAGTATATCTGAGAAAGATAATCTAAAACTAGTAGCAGTTACACTTAATTGCAAAGACGCAGGCAGTAGATTTATAGAGAGTATGAAGTTATTTGACTATGGCTTTGCTAATTTCAAGAATAATGTTGTGCTAGACAAAAATTCTTTTGTACAAGAGATAAGCACAAGTCTTGCAAAAGAAAAAGTTGCTAATATTGGCTTGAGCAAAGACTTATCTTATGTGTGTGAGAAGGCTTCTGCTGATGAGTACGAATTGAGTTTCGATATCCCAGAGCGAATTTCTGCTCCTAAGACTGCGGGGGAAATTATTGGAAGTGTCAAAGTCCTTGTTGGAGGAGATGTCGTAGATAGCACCGATATTGTCTTGCTTAATAATATAGATAAACAAAATATATTTGATATATTTGATAAAATCTTTACAAACTGGAATTTTTAGGTCAACTATTGTTGATATGATAACTCACTGTCGTTCGTATGATGGTTTGCTAATGCAAACATGATAGGTCAGTTTATGCTGACCTTTTTTATCGACTAAATTTTTCCAAAATTTTCCAAACTTTTTTACATATTTTGGAAATTATAGCACAAATTATAACTATAAAATGATTGTCGATGAGGTGGAACATGGTATATTATGTTTAGATATAGTTGTTAATTGTATTAAACGATATAGTTTCAAAAAGTTAAATATTTAGCACCTTTTTTGTAAAATTTGAAAAATAGATTTTTATCGGTTAAATATAGTTGACATTTTTTTTATTAAAGTATAAACTCTACTTGTTACAATTAATCAAATATTTAAGGAGAATTATTTACTATTATGAAAGGCAACAATATTTTAAAGCAAATATCTAAGATTTTTGTATCTATTACTATGGTATTTGCATTCCTTTGCACTCCAATAACTAAGTTCTTTAACAAGATTACTAAGGTTTTTGCTTCTAGTAATCCAGAGTTAACTAATGTAGAGGGTGCTAATATTCAGGTAGTTGGATTCGAAAGTACTGGTATAGTTGGTGAAGAGGTAAAATTACCTACAGTTATGATTGGTAATGCGACTTATCAGGCTAACAATGATAACGATAATAGTGACTTATATTATGTAGTTAAGTCACCAGCAGGTAAGTCTGTTGTAACTCCACAATTTAAAGATGGTGATAACTCATATTATTACTTCGTTCCGACTCAAGAAGGTGTATATACTGTTGATATCTACACACAATATGAGAACAAACTTAATACAGTTGTAGAGAATTTACAAATCAATGTTTCTAAGGCAGAAGTTGAATTCTCAGTTGATACAACAGCTATTGTAAAAAGTGGCAGTACTGCTAACATTTTACCTGCAAAGATTACTCTTTCGGACTTAACAAGCGATGCGTTTAAGCTTGATGCTCCTACAATTTCAGAAGGCGCAGATATGGCTAATATTAAGGTTGTTTGTATTCCTGCGGGCAAAACCAGCACAAATGATGGCTACACACTAGTTTATGATGCTACAACTAAGACTTATTCTTTCTCAGCAGAGGATAAGGCAACAATTACTACTAATAACAAGTATGGTACTTACACATTTAAGTATTCTTATATCTCTAATGGTGTAAAATTGGGTAACGATATTACTTCTACTTGTGAAGTTACTGAGACTGATGACTTCGAAGATGATATCAAGCTTGCACTTAGCACTCTTATTTCTTCATCTGAGTTGACAAGTGCTAATATTGGCGAAACTATTGACTTACCTACAGCTACCGTATATAACTCAGCTAGTGGCACAACAGATGCAATCCCAGCAATCCTTTCTATTAAGATTACTCCATCAGAGTCTATTAGCGATGCAGTTATTGAACAAGAAGGTTATACTTTTAGTGCAAACAAGATCGGTACTTATCAAGTAACTTATACTGCAACTTATCCATATACTGATAAGACAGTTGAGAAGAATTATATTATTGAGCTTAAAGACGAAGTTGCACCAGATGTTATGTTTGTTAAGTCTTATGACAAAGACACAGACTATATTGCAACTACCCAAAACCCAACAGAGGCAGGTTTTGTAGAATATCTAGAAACTAACAAAGATGCTAGCGATATGCTTAAGTCTGTTTATGTTCTTGGTGATGTTGATGGCGAAGAAGGATTGGAGGCAAAAATCGAAATCCCAGCTATCTATGCTAAAGACAACTCAACAGATGGTAACTATACTCTAACAAGAGATATTACTACTGCTAACAATTCAAGTGTTGTAATTAGCGAAGATGCTAACAAAGAGACTTTCTATACCGCAACATCTGAGGGTGTATACACCGTTTACTTTAGAGCTACAGATTCTAACGGTAAGAGCACTATTGCTAAACACTCTATGCTTGTTGTATCTGAAGATACTCTAAGAGAACTTTCAGAAGCTACAACTAATGAAGAAATTCTTAAGCCAGAACTTACGACTGCAACTCTTCCTAGAAGTATTGAATCTGATCAGGAATTGACTTTTGCTATCCCTACAGCAACTGATGCTTTGACTAATGATTTCAAGAACACTTTCACAAGATTAAAATCTTCTTCCATCAGCTGGTCAAGTAATGTAGATATTACTACAACTCTACAAGCATACACTTATGATGCTAACGAAGATGAGTATGTGCCTATGAGCGGTGTTTCTTACACATTCACAGAAGATGATATTAATGATAATAATCAATATACTTTAGACATGCAAGAATTCCTTGCTGATGTAACTTCTAAAGCAGATATTGCATATTTCAAAGTATCTTATTATGCACAAACTGATTGGATGAAAGCACTTAATATCTCTGCACAAACTAAGAATTCTTCTAATATTGAGTTTATTTATGTAGAAGATGATACAACAGCTCCAACAATCGCACTTCTTGAAAATAGTGGCAAAACATCATTAAATGATCTTATTTATCTATTAAATACAGATAATATTAACCAAGTAATTGATGGTCGTGTTACAACGGTTGCTATAGAAAGTAATGGTAAAGTAACTCTTGCCGATGGTTCACTTGTTGCACCATTCAATCAATATTCTAGTACAAATCAAGAAGAAGTAATTTTGCCAGATTTAATTATTACTGATGCAGAAGATAGGTCAAACCTTTCTGTAACAGGAACAATTACAGACGCACTTGGCAATACTAAATCTTTCTTGCCTACAATTACTAAGATTGAGACATTGGTAGATTCATATCAATATTATGTAGATATGGGTTCTCACCAATTAACAACTGCTGGTCAACATACCATTACAATTACTGCAGTAGATAAGGGCGGAAACATCTCAACTTATTCTTATGCAATATTTGTTAATGATAATACAAGCCCATCAGATATCGTTCTTAATACAGATATTATTGGTGATAGTACAATCAGTACAACATATAATGTAGGAGAGTTTATTTATTTCCCAGAAGCTACAGTTGTAGACAATATGGATGAGGATATTGAGTATACCGCTACTCTTACATCATATCCTGCTAACGCAAGAATTATTGAGAACAAGTATAATCGTGGTTTCAAAACTTTGACTGCTGGAACTTATGAGATTACCTATTCTTGTGAAGACTCTTCCGGTAATCCTTATACTAAGGTATATACTCTAGAAGTTATTGACAAAGATTACACTTCTATCGTAGTAGATGATTCTTTATTCCCAGAAGATATGAGATACTCTTTTGATGATACTACGACAACTAATGAGATTGTTATCCCATTCGGTATTACTATGAATACAGTTGACCCAACTCTTAATAATATTGAGGTTAAACCAACTGTTAAGAATTCTAATAATGTAACTCAAACTGTTACTGCTAGTGATGATAACTACTCCTTTAATGCTAAACAAGGTATATATACAATTGAGTACAAATATGGCTCAGTTTCTAAGACTTTTACAATTTATGTAGGTGATACAGATGCTCCAACTATTAAGTGGTTAGAAGATGTTCCAACTTCTCTTGACCTTAATGCGAAGTGGGGTGCTGGCATCGACGAAATGTTTGAGATTACTGATATCAAGAACGGTGAAAAAACCACTCTAGAATACAAGTCAATCACAATCACTACTCCAAGTAGTTCTACTAAGGTAACTCTTACTGGAGATAATAATTACACATTTGATACAGAAGGCGACTATACTCTTACAATTACTTTCACAGATGGAGTTAATGAGGTAACTGAGACTAAGACTATTACAGTTGCTGGAAAAACAACAGAAGTTACCAACAACACAACTAACGTAGTAGGAACAATCCTTCTTGTTGCTTCAATCTTGGTTGTTGGTGGTGTAATTGTATACCTTATCTTATCTTCTAAGAAATCTTCTAAGAAGAACAAAAATTAATATTTGATTAATATTACAAAGAAACACTTCAAATACGAATGAGGTGTTTTTTTGTTGCTCAAAAATTTGCTATTTATCAAATATTATGAATTAATTTGCCAATATCTATAATTTATTGTAAAATACAAATAATATTATTAACATAATTAGACATATGTCTGCTTTTTGTTATACATTTGGAGGAAAATGGAAGATGGCGATAGTCGCTTTAATAATAGCAATTCCTGTTTTAGTAATTGCATTAACAATAGGTATTAACGGTTGTATTAGTGTGTTTTTTGGTTTCTGTTATCGAATTGCACATGTGTTTTTGTGGCTTATTGATTTTGCACAGTCTTTAATGAGAAGATTATGTGGTTTAAACAATGATGGTGGAGATGTATTGTTAGAATTTTTAAAACAACCAAGTGTATATAATGCATTTTTAGGTATTTTGATTATCGCACTAATTTTGGTTGTTGTTTTTACAATTATACAAATTGTCAGAATACAATGGACTACTGAAGGTTCTAAGAATGCAGTTGGTCCGTTAATTAAAACCGCATTGAAATCTCTATTCTTTTTCTTTCTTATTCCAACATTTAGTATGATTGGAATCTTCGTTTCAAATATGTTTCTTGAAGCTGTAGATGAAGCTACTTCAACTGTTGCTGATGAAGATGGACAATCAAGATCCATTGCTGGTCAAATTTTTTCAATTGCCAGTGAAGATGCAAATCCATATGCTGAGGATAATGATAAGATAGATTGGGTTTGGTGCGGATGGGATGACTTTTTAAATATTCTACTCAATAAAATAACCTTTGGACTCGCGGGAGATTATGATGATGATACAGGAATAATTGTACGTGTCACTGGAACTTCAAACAAAGGTGAGGATAAAGTATATTTCGAAGGTGATCAAGTTAAAGGGGCTAGCAATTTAGGTTTGACTGAAGATGCCGAAAGTATTAATCTAGCTTTTTCGCAACTTACAGAAGATGCAATAAAGTTTGAAACCGGTTTTAGAGGACAAGATAATTATGCAAAGAGGTTAAAGAAAGATGAGCCTATAAATTATACAAATTATGATGCTGTATATTATGTTTATAATTTCAGTCAAATGAATTATGCTGTATTATACATTGCAGGTTATTTTGTTTTAAAAGCACTAATCGATATTGTTTTTGGCCTAGTTATGAGGATTTATAAAATTGTAATATTATTAGTAATTTCACCGTATCCAGTTGCAGCATCAGTTCTTGATGATGGGCAATCATTAAATAAATGGAAAGGTAAATTCTTGGGTGAATTATTTTCATCGTATGCTGTTATTGCTGGCCTTAATTTGTTTATGATGTTAATTCCTTCCATAATAGGAAAAAATGGAATACAAATATTTACAAAAGATGCTGTTGGCGCCGAAGTTGGTTTTTATAATGGTGTTCTACAAATTATATTTCTAACTGTCGGGTGCATGATGATTAAAGATATCGTCGGAATTATTGCGGACTTAATTGGTGCTAATAATACTATGGCTGATGGAGAAGGAATGTCAAAGCAAGTTGGAGATATGGCTATGAAAGCTGGCTCAGTCGCTATGGGTGGACTAACAATGGCATCATCTGCTGCTTTCTCATTAGGTGCAGGAGCTATGGCTCTTGGAAAAACTGCCGTTAATAAATTTCAAAATTCTAAAGCGAAAAAAAGAGAAAAGGAATTTAAAGATAGTGTCGATAAAGAGTTAGGTGGAAGTGTAAGTAGAAACGAAAAAAATAGAGACACAGCTCTGGAGAATGCAAAAAATCTTGCAGATCTTGAGGCGAAAGAAAAAGCTGGGACGCTTACAGCCGAAGAACAGGACGAGATGGACAAATTGTCTCAGGGTGGAACTGTAACATCACAAGACTATAAAAAGGCTGCTGATCTTGCTTCACAAAATCTTGAGACGATATATAAAAGTGATTCTTATAAGAATGCACAAAAAAAGCATTCTAAATTACAAGAAAAATCTGCTGGTTGGAATAAACATGCGCAAAATTCAGCTGCTAGTACAGCAATTAGTTTAAGAAACGTTCATAGAGGCGCTGCTGCATTTAGCTTAGGTTTAGGCAATATGGTAGGAAATACTTCGATTGGAAAGATGGTAGATCAAGGTACTTTTGGGTTATTGCATAAAGAAAATAGAAGCAAACTGGACAAAGGTATTGCAGAATCTGCCTCCGGTGAAGCTGTTATGAAGGCGGCCGCTGGTGTAGAAAAAAGTCGTCAGGCCGATGGAGGATTTTGGCTAGGCAAAGTTAATAGAGGTTTAGCAGCACTTGATAAACAACTTCATGACGGCAAACAAACAGCTCTTTCAAATTTATTGAAACCAAAGGATAGAAGCACAGGTGCTGTTAGTGAAGTAGATAATTTATTAAATCCATTTGAAAGATTAGTTGGTGCGATGGATAACAATTTAACTGAAAAAGATATTACAAAAGACTTCTTAGCAAACTTTAATACTTCAGATATGGAAAAAATAGCCAAAGCTGTGGAAAGAGGTATCAAAGCAGGAATGGATCCGAACAAAATGGATGAGAATACTGCTAGAGATTTAGTTGCAAATCGTGCAGAAATAGAAGATAAATTATCCTATCACGATCCAAGTATAAGAGAAGAATTAAAAGAATTCTTAGATGGCTTGGAAGAAGGTTTGGCTTATAAAGAAGGTTCTGCAGAAAGAAAGATAGCTTTCGATAAAGCTTCGGTTAATGCAAAGAATCTTGATGGTAAAATTGTAACGAAATTGGATAAGACAGCTATCAATGAAATAAAAGAAGGCTTAAAAAATGGTAAGACATCTCTTAAAGCAGTTATGGATAATAAAGCTTATAATCAGGAATTGAGAAACATAATTTCAAAAGGCTTCACTGAAGCTTATCAGAGAGTAGCAAATGCTAAATATGATAGCAAACAAGATAATCTTGTTGCTGAGTTGTTAAGACAAATTCTTGATGTAACAAAGAGCAATAAGAAATAATTAGTTGATGCCTAATATTTTAGGCATCTCTAATTAAAGAGGTAAATATGATTGATAAGATAAAAATGAGAAAAATAAGATATGATGTAGTCAAACAGTTAGAACTTGAAGATTTATTAAACAAAATTAATACAGCTTTAGATAATAAAGAAAAATATAAAGAAGATTTTGATTATCTTAAAGATTTGCAAAAAGAAGCAAATCTTGATATTTCTAAACTTAATTATGAAGAAATAATTAATCAATTGGAAACTTTTGTTAAAGATAGTAATACGATTGATTCTATAGATCATTTACCTATACTTGATTATATAGATGAAGTTTTTCAACAAGTAGATGAAGATAATTTTGTATTATCAGAAGATAAGCTTGCTGAATTTGAAAATTTCTTATTACAACTATTACAGATAGAAAAATTACAAGTAAGAATGTTAGAGCAAGCACAACAAATTTTTTACATTGGTGATAATAATGACATATATGATGTTTCAACAGATAAAGTTGTTATTAAAGCTAAAGATATCTTAAAAGAATTTAATTCTGACAACGAAGAAGATATTAGTCAGTTAAGTATTCAATATATTGCAAAATTAATCGTTTCTTCTCAAAGAAAATATATAATGGGGTTAGATTTTAGTGATGAAGGCTTTTATACTACATTAGAGGGTGATGATATTTTTACTGAAGAAGAGAAAAAATTTATCATAGAAGAATCGAATCTTGAAAGGAATAAAATTCTTGGTCAAGATTTAGAAGAGGATAATAACAACATAGAAGAAAATGATATATTCGATGATGTGACTATTGATTAATTTGTTCAACTTTGTTATAATATAGCAAGTATGCTACAAAGTTGGAGGGAGAGATATGGATTTATTTACTAAAGAGTTTAAATTGGCTGCAATTTTTAAAGGTATAGGAAAAATAGGGCATGATAGGATGTTGGGACTATTGGAATATTATATAGGGCTATTGTCTCAAAATAGTTACTATTCTAGCCGCATAGAAAAAGATGTTGCTCCTCCAAAGCCAGACCCATCTCCAAAGAAGAATCCCGAATTGACAATCCCTGAAGCGAAGGGGAAGGATAGATTTAAGGAGTTGGATAAACTTCTTAGAGTCCATGGCTTAGATTGGAAGAGTAAAACTCCAGAGCAAAAGGAGTTCTACGAACAGTTTATAGAGAAATCTCAAGAAGATGTTATGAATGTTGTTGGAGCCACTTTCGATGAAATTTTGAAAGCTGGTAACATTAATCCGGAAATTATAAAGATGATGTCTGCCATGAAAGATGCATTTTCTGTAGATCCGGAAAATGCTAAAAGTTGTCCAATGATGTCTTTGATTGAAGCAATTAAGGAGGATAAAATTCCTTATGATGCTCTTCCTATAGAAGTTTTATCGACTCTAAAGACTTTAGATGATTTGGCAGCTACAGCTTTAGGTATTGATCCAAAAGAATTTGCAGATAAGAACTTAGGAATGAAAGACCAATTTGGAACATTCCAGTTTCCTCCTCATGCAGACTTGTCCAAGTTAGGGATAGAGGGGCAATTTGTATTTGCTATCCAGCAAATGTTTGCTAAAGAAGATATGACTGCAATGATGACTCCGGGCAGTAAATTAAAGTCTGTAGATATGCTAAATACTATGTTAGCTAAGTATTCAGAGATGATAACTACTAAAGAGAATGCTAGTAAAGATAGAGCAAAATTAAGAGCTAAAGACTATGAAGCTGCGGCGGTAAAGAGTTCTAAAGAAATATATGCATTTGATGAGTTGCAAGGTGATGTGGCAAGCGAAAAAGTAGACAAAAGCATCATTAGGCACGATAAAGAAAGGGCAAAACAAATAAAAGAATTAGGCGAAGAGAAGTTAGAGCAAAGAAGACAAATGTTAAGAAATCAAGAGATGGCAAAAAAAGCTGCTTCTGGCGAAATGACAGAAGAGCAGTTAGAGGTTCTTGATGAATATCATAAGATTATGGACGAAGTTGCAGATCTTATGGATGTACATAGAGGGATAAACAACGACAAAAAACGTGACCATGGATATTGGAGACATGAGGCAGATAACCAAGCAATTGCCAATTATGCTAAAGATGAAGCTAAAATGCTTGCTAGTTTAGGAAACAAATTAAAGACTGGAAAAATTACTTTTGAGCAATACAAAGCGATTAGAGATGGTGTTGACCTTGCAATGGATGAAGGGGCTTACAAGAATAGACCTATAAGCGAAGTATATGCTCAGTTTGAGCAAGAAGTTGTAGAGGGTAAAGCAAAGATTCAAGAGGAAAAAGTTGTATTTGAAAAGAAAGAGGCTATCAGAGGTACAATGACCAAAGATGAGTGGATTGCAAAAGAATTTGCTGAAGACAAAGATAGAATCAAGTTTGATAAACAATTAACTATGTATGCAAAAGATATTGATAAGGCACAAGAATATTTAAATGAGCTTGCGAAAACCGACCCTGCTAAAGCTAAAGAAGTAGAAATGTTGATAAAGGAAAGACAAGTAGAGTTAGAGGCTGATGCTAGAGCTAAAGCTGGATTTAAGGAAATGGTTGACAAAGAAAATGCTGTTAAGAGAGGTGAGCCATTAGAGGCAGAAGCTCCAGAGGTTGCAGAGTCTGAAACAGAGGCAGAAACTGAGAAAACTGAGTCGGAAGTTGTCCCAGAGGTTGTTCCAGAATTAGTTGAGGAAGAAGCTAAGCCAAAACCTCCAGTAATGGAAGATGCAGAGCCAACAATGTAGACTGTTGATATAATCACAAAGCTAATTTAGTTTTGTGATTTTTTTATTTCAAAAAAATCACGAAATATAAGCAGTATTGTGAATTTGTTTGGGAAATAAAGGAGTTTTTGGTATACTAATTTAGATTATAATGTTAGAAGTGTGACTTGAGTAGCTTTAGTTTACTTCTTTGTATAAAATATTTTAAAAAACAGATTGGAGTTAAAATTAAGTTTAGCCATAATATTCGTGGTTGATGTTTGGAGGATAATTATGATAAAAGTAGTTGTTGATGTATTTGGTGGAGATAATTCTCCAGAGGAGATTTTGTTAGGTTCATCAATGGCATTAAAAGAGAATGCGGAACTAAATCTTGTATTAGTTGGCGATGAGGATATAATTAATGAGAAGTTAGCGGATTATTCAATTGACAAAGATAGAATAGAGATTGTTGACGCTAAAGAAGTTATTACGAATGATGAAGCTCCTACAACTGCTATTAGAACTAAGTCTAATAGTACAATTGTTAAAGGTTTTGAGGCATTAAGACAAAGAGATGATGTAGCAGGTTTTGTCAGTGCAGGCTCTACCGGCGCAGTTTTGACAGGGGCTTTCTTGAAGTTAGGAAGAACTGCAGGAGTTTCTAGACCTGCTCTTTGTCCAATTTTGCCTACAGTGACAGGCGGGAAAGTGGCTATTATTGACTGTGGTGCTAATATGGATTCCAAGCCAATTAACCTAGTGCATTTTGCTATTATGGGCAATGCTTATCTTAAGTCTGTATATGGCATTGAAAATCCAAGAGTGGCATTACTTAGTGTCGGTGTTGAGGACCACAAAGGAAATGAATTAACAAAGGAAGTTTTCCATCAACTAAAGCAATTGAAAGAGATTAATTTTGTTGGTAACATGGAAGCAAGAGATTTGCTTAGTGGAGACTATGATTTGGTTGTTTGTGATGGTTTTGCAGGTAATGTTTTGCTAAAATCTACAGAAGGTGCTGTTATGGGACTTCTTAAGATAATGAAGGGTGAAATTAAGAAAAGAACTGGAGCGAAAATTGGTGCATTATTTATGAAGCCAGTATTTAAAGAATTAAAGAATACTTTAGACTTTAATAAGAAAGGCGGTTCTGTTCTTCTCGGTTGCAAAAAGATAGTTGTTAAGTGTCATGGTTCTAGTAAGGCTTATAGTATTAAGTGTGGAATTGAGCAAGTAATTGAAGCGAAGAATGCGGATGTTTGTAAGATTATTGAAGATGCTGTTAATGCAGTGGAAGTAAAAAGTGAATAATATGGTTGATGAAATTGAAAAAATAATTGGATATACTTTTAATAATAAAGATTTACTTTTGCAAGCTTTTACTCATTCTTCATTTGCCCATGAACATGGAACTAAAGATTATGAGAAACTAGAATTTTTGGGTGATAGTATACTGGAGACTATAACTACAATTTTCTTATATAATAACTTTAATGAAAGTGAAGGTAATTTAAGTAAAATCAGGGCTAAGGTTGTATCAGCACAGAGCCTTTATGATGCGATAGAGAAGTTAGGACTAATTAGGTATATTAGAGTTGGTGGAAGTATAGATTCTAGAAACATACCGCTTAATATTGTTGCAGATGTATTTGAAAGTATAATTGCGGGAATTTATCTGGATAGTAATAGTCACGAAGAAGTTACAAAGTTTGTGATTAATAGTTTAATTATTTCTAAATCCAACATTGAGGAAATAATTAATCATCTAGTGGATTATAAGACACTTCTTCAAGAGAAATTACAAGCAGTTGGCAAAATGGCACATTATGAAGCTGAGGAGATAAAAGAAGGTAGTAGCTTATCTTTCTTAATTAACTTGATAATAGATGACAAAATTGTCGCTACTCACACATCCTCTTCTAAGAAATTAGGAGAACAGGCGTGTGCTAAGACAGTTTTAGAGGAAAATGGAGGCATATTTTGAACTTTAAACAAATAGAAATGATTGGATTTAAGTCATTCGCTGACCCAATCAAGATTGTTTTACAACCAGGAATTAATGCAATAGTTGGCCCAAATGGTTGCGGAAAGAGTAATGTAGCTGATGCTATCAAATGGGTTTTGGGAGAACAAAGTAGCAAGAATCTTCGTGGCGACACTATGCAAGATGTAATCTTCAAGGGTACAGAGAAGAGGAAGGGTACTAGTTTTTGTGAGGTCTCTCTATGCTTTGATAATTCTAACAAACTATTTAATACTCCATTTGAAGAATTTACTATTACAAGAAAGCTTTACAAGAACGGTGATAGTGAGTATATGTTAAATAACACTCCTTGCAGACTAAAGCAAATTGTAGAAATTCTTCACAATACTGGTGTTGGTAAAGGTGGATATTCAATCATTAGTCAAGGTATGGTTAGTAAGATATTGCAGAGCAAACCAGAAGAAAGAAGAGTGATATTTGAAGAAGCTGCAGGTATTGCAGGATACAAGGCTAAGAAAGTAGAGGCTGAGAGAAAGTTAGAGAGAACTCAGGCAAACTTAGACAATATTCAGAACATTTTGACAGAGATTGACAGACAACTTACTCCTCTAAAAAAGCAATCTGAAACTGCCAAAATTTACTTAAAATTGAAAGAGGAGTTAAAACTTTTAGAAGTTAATGCATACATATATCAATATGATTATGCTAGTGAGAATAAGGAAATTATTCAAGCCAAAATTGATTCTATAGTTAAAGAATTAACTCAGAAACAAAAAGATTTAGATAGTGTTGTTGTAAGATACAATAGTGACTTCAATAAGCTTAATAATCTTGATGAAGATGTTAAGTCGGTACACGAAAGAATTCTTGATTTAACAGTTCAGTTAGAAAAGCAGTTTGGTCAAAGTAACTTAGTTAAAGAAAAGATAAAGAATTTGGTTAGTGAGGTTACAAGACTAGAGGAAGAGATTAGTGATAATAAAGCTAAACTTGACCAGCTAAATCAATCTGTTTATACTAGCAAAAACACTAAAGCTTCTAAAGAAAATGAAGTTTTGATTTCTAAGACTCAACTTGGAGAGTTAGAGCAAAATTATTTAGAAGTTTGTAATGAGTTGCAGATTGGAGAGGAAGAAGCAATAGGCTTGCAACAAGATTTGCTTGATTCTCTTAACAAATTATCTGATGTTAAAGCAAGGGTAAGTGCACTCAAAGTGGAGAAGGAGAATTATTCTAATAACTTGGATACTGCACTAGCAGATAAGAATGAGTTAAATAGAAAGTTAACCTTGCTTCAAACTGATGAAGATGCAAGACTTAAACAGCTTCAAACCATGGCAAGAGATAAGAAAGAGAAAGAGTCTTTGGTGTCACAGTTAAACCAAAAACAAAATACTTTAAGAGGCGAAATTGACATTCTTAATAAGAATTTGGCTGAATGTAACTCAAGTACAATTAGGGTAAAACAACAGTTAAATATGTATGAGTCAATGCAAAGAGAATATGAGGGCTTTGCTGGTGCAGTTAGAAGACTTCTTAAAGATTCTGAACAAAACCAAGAACTAAAGAAAAGAATTATTGGTGTTGTTGCTAATCTTATTAAAGTGCCGGAAAAGTATCAAGTTGCAATTGAAATGGCACTTGGTAATGCGGTTCAAAACATTGTCACTGCATCTGATGAATTTGCAAAATATTTAATTAATTATCTTAAGCAAAAAGAATATGGAAGAGTAACATTCCTTCCACTTAATTCTGTTAAAATAAGGGTGTTTGATAACAAATATCTATCTTACTTGAAAGGGAATGATATTTTTGGTATTGCTGAAAATTTAATCGAATTTGATAACAGTATTAAGCCTGTTATTTCCAGTTTGCTTGGCACAACTGTTATAGTTAGAGATTCAGACACTGCAGTTAACTTGGCAAAGTCAACAGGATATTCCTTTAGAATAGTTACCCTAGACGGCGATATTATTTCTACTCAAGGAAGCATTACTGGAGGAAGTAAGAAAACACAAGGAACAAACTTGCTTAGTCGTGAAACGGAGATTCAAGAATTAACTGCTACTTTGAAAAAATTAGAATTAGAATATTCTAACTTAACAAATATTGTAAACAATAAGACTGCTGAGTATAAGAAACTTATAGAAGAAGTTAATAGTATGACAATTTCTATACATAACATGGAAGTCGCTTATGCTAAAGAAAACGAGGTATATTCTAACATTAATGCAAGCAAAACAGCTATGCAAAATGATTTGACTAAGATTGATAGCAATATAGATAAATTTAATCAAATGCTTCAAAGTATTAATAACGAATTGAATAAGTATGAGAGTCAAGAAGGTGAAATTCATGACAAAAATACTAATTTTGGTCAAAATCAGAACGATTTCTCTGTTTTAAAGGCAAGAAGAGAAGACTTGCTTAACAAAATCACTGAATTGAAGATTGCTATTGCTGGTATGGAAAGTGAGATTTCTATTTTTGACCAAGAGATTGATAGAACAAATGCGGAAATTGGCTTAATACTTGAGGAAAATACACATCTTGCTAAGCAATTAAACCTTAATAAAACTATGCTTGATGAGTATAAAAAATCCACAGATGTAGTAACCTTAGAAAGGGCTAATACTTTAGCTGAAGAAGATTTAAGAAAAGAGAGATTAAAACTTCAAGAATTAGAAAATTCAAAAACTAGTCTGCAGGCAGATCTAAGATTCTATGATAACGAAAGATTAAGACTTTTGGAAGAAGTTAATAAACTTCAGGATAAGAAATATCAACAAGATTTGAATTTAACTAAGGTTGATACAGATATAGAGTCAATGCAAGAGCGTGTTTGGGAAGAGTATGAACTTACTTATGCTAGTGCTTTACAATTTAAGCAAGATATTTTTGACCTTAAATCTGCTCTGCAAGATATCAATAGAATAAAGAAACAAATTCAAGGTTTAGGCAATATTAATATTAATGCTATAGAAGACTACAAATTATTAGAACAAAGACATGGCAATATGTACGAACAGGCTCAAGATTTGCTTAAGGCTGAAAATGATATTAAAGAAATAATTAAGTCTTTGTCAGAAGAAATGACTACAATCTTTGTAGACCAATTTAACAAGATTAATGAGAATTTTGGCATAATATTTAAAGAATTATTTGGTGGTGGAAGAGCATCATTAAAATTACTAGACGAGAGTTCTGTCTTAGAGTCAGGTGTTGAAATTGAAGCTGTCCCACCAGAGAAAAAATTAAATAGTACCAAGCTTTTATCAGGTGGTGAGCAAGCGTTAGTTGCTATTGCAATATTATTTGCAATACTCAAGCTTAAACCAATGCCATTCTGTCTACTTGATGAGATTGAAGCACCGCTAGATGAGGCAAATGTATATAGATTTGTACAGTATCTAAAAAGATATGCTGGGGAAACACAATTTATTGTAATTACCCACAAAAAGCCTACTATGGAGTATTCTGATTGCTTGTTTGGAATAACTATGGAAGAAAAAGGTGTTTCTAAAGTTGTATCTGTAAAATTAAATGAAGCAGTAAAGATGGCGGAGGTTAAATAATGGGATTTTTTAGTAAAATTTTTGCTGGTTTAAAGAAAACAAAAGATGCACTTGTTAGCAAAATTAATTCAATTTTTCATGGCGAATTAGATGATGAATTTTTTGAAGATTTGGAGTATACTTTGATATCTTCAGACATCAGCGTTGATGCTACTGAAGAAATTATTTCTAAGGTTAAAGCTATTTCAAAAAAACAAAAAATCAAGACAATTGATGAGTTTAAAGAATGCCTGAAAGAGTCAATGATAAGTATTTTGGAAGTTGAGGAAGAAGAAGAGTCAACTCCAGTTGCTATCACAATTGTTGGTGTCAATGGTGTGGGTAAAACAACCGCGATAGGCAAGTTAGCTCATGCTTTTAAATCTGATAGAAAGAGTGTCTTGCTGGTTGCGGGAGATACGTTTAGAGCGGCAGCTGCAGACCAGCTTACAGAATGGTCCAAAAGAGCAGGTGTTAGAATAGTTAAGTACACAGAAGGTGCAGACCCGGGTGCTGTTGTGTATGATGGGCTCGAGAGTGCTAAGGCAAAAAAAGACGATATTGTACTTATTGACACTGCTGGAAGATTGCAAAATAAGTCTAACTTAATGGAAGAGTTAAGGAAGATTAATAAAGTTATTGACAAAGCTTGGACAGGTGAGAGAAAAAATTATATTGTCCTAGATGCAACAACTGGTCAAAATGCGCTTAGTCAAGTAGAAATTTTTAACGAAATTATCCATCTTGATGGAATAATTTTGACAAAATTAGACGGAACAGCGAAAGGTGGTGTTGTATTTTCTATTGTTAAAGAGTATAATATCCCAGTCAAATATATTGGTGTTGGTGAAGGTATTGATGATTTACAACCATTTAATGCCAAAGATTTTATTGATTCAATCGTATAGTAAATTACAAAAATTTGTCCTTTTGACAAAAATATTAACAATTTGCTATATATTTTGGAAATTATTTGATATAATTTGAAAAATATTAAAAGGAGTAAATATGTTGACAAGATTTTTAAGTGCAAAGAGTATGCCAGTATGGATGGAAACTTCATTTCCTATTATCCAAATTGTTCTTCTTTCTTTAATTGCTATTAGTTCAGTTTTGATTATTATAGCTGTATTAAAGAAACCTTCAAATCCAGAGAGTGGAACAAATGCTATTACTGGTATCAGTGACACATATTATATGCAAAACAAATCTAATACTAAAGAAGGAAGACTTCAGAAATTAATCATTATAGCTATGTCTTGTATTTTTGCTTTCACTGTAATCTACTTTATTTTACAATTAATCATGAATTCTTACACAATTTAATTTAAGGTGATAAATGGATAATAATTATTACAAGATAATGGCAATAGACTATGGCGATGTAAGGATAGGGATTGCATTAAGCGATTTGACAAGAACAATTGCCAATGGTTATGAGAATTATACCAGAAAATCTATTGAAGAAGATATTAATCATCTTAACGATATAATTAAGAATAACATGGTTAAGAAAGTAGTTTTTGGACTTCCTAGAAATATGGACGGAACAGACAGTGAGCAAACAATTAAGACTAGAGAATTTGCTAAAGAATTTAGCAGAATTTCTGGCATAGAAGTTGTTTTCCAAGATGAGCGATTAACATCAAAGCTTGCAGAAAGGATGTTAATAAACGCTGATGTGTCTAGAAATAAGAGAAAAAATGTACTAGACAAGCTTTCTGCAACAATAATCTTACAAGATTATTTAAATCAAATTTAAAGGAGTGTGTACTTATGGCAGAAGAAAAGTCACCAGTAGAGTTGTTATTAGATGAACATAACAACGATAATATCAAATTATATGATGAGAATAACAATTGTGTAGAGTTTGAGCAAATTGCAACTATTCCAATGGACGAAAGAATTTTTGTTATCTTAAAGCCAGTAACTTCAATGGAAAATGTTGCAGAAGACGAAGCGATAGTTTTTGAAATTCAAGAAATTGATGAAGAGGATTGCTTGGTTGTTGTAACTGAAGACAAAATAATTGACAAAGTATTTGATGAATACTATGAGATGTTGAAAGCAGAAGGCATTGATGTAGAATAATTTTTAAAAAATCTCTTTTATAATTGAAAGAGATTTTTTATTTGTAAATTTCTAAAATATATTGTTATTTATATGTAATTTATGTTTGTAAAATTTAGTTTTTTTTAGTAATATATTAGAGTATAAAATTATAATTGGAGTAAATATATGAATATTGAAGAAGTAAATCTATATATAGATGGATACAAAGAAGATTTGGCAAAAGCTTATGACCATTTGTTAGAAGAAATGACAACTATAAGAGCTGGCAGAGCTAACCCAAAGATTATTGAAAAGATTACAGTTGATTACTATGGGACACCAACCCCAATTAATCAGATGGCAACAATCTCTGTTCCTGAGGCCCGAATGTTGGTAGTTTCTTTATGGGATAATAGTATGCTTAAAGCTGTAAGTAAGGCTATTACTGAGGCTAACTTAGGTGTTAATCCTAGTGATGATGGTAGAGTTATTCGACTTGTTTTCCCTCAGCTTACAGAAGAGAGAAGAAAAGAGTTCACTAAAGAAGTATCTAAGATGACAGAGAACTGCAAAGTTGTTTGCAGAAATGCAAGAAGAGATGTCCTTGATGTCTTTAAGAAGATGAAGAAAGATAACGAATTAACAGAAGATGAGATGTCAAAACTAGAGAAAGATATTCAGAAGATATTGGACGATATCACTGCACAAATTGATAAATCTAGTGAACAAAAACAAAAAGAATTAATGACAACTTAAATCTTTTTTCGACAATATTCGCTATTGCAAATGTAAGTATTAGATGTATAATAACTTAGATAAATATAACGGAGAGTAAAATATATGAGTGATAAAAATACACTAAAAGTACCTACGCACATAGCGTTTATAATTGATGGAAATGGAAGATGGGCAAAAAGGCGTGGTTTGCCTAGAAATTTGGGACACAAAGCGGGTTTTAATAGACTAAAAAAGATAGTTAAAGATTGTTTCGAATTAGGGATAAAATATGTTTCAGTTTATGCATTTTCGACAGAAAACTGGAATAGACCTAAATCAGAAGTTGATGGGCTTATCGAAATTTTTAAGAAATATTTTGATTCAGAAGAGTTTGAGAAAGACTATCCTGATGTTAGGTTAAAGATAATGGGGGATTATCATAAATTTCCTGAAGATTTAGCCGATATCGCTGACGAAGTCATTGAAAAAACTAAGGACAAAACACAATTCGTTCTTAATATAGGTATTAACTATAGTGGTAAGGACGAAATAGTTTATGCTGTTAACAGAATCATTAAGGATAATGTTAAGAGTGTAGATAGGTCTGTAATTGATAAGTATATTTATACAAGCGATATGCCAGAGCCTGATTTAATAGTAAGAACTAGCGGAGAGTTAAGGCTTAGCAATTTTATGTTATGGCAGTGTGCTTATAGCGAATTATATTTCCCTAAGACTTTGTGGCCAGATTTTACAAGAAAAGAACTAATTAAGGCTATAGAATCTTTTAATAAGAGAAATAGAAGATTTGGAGAGATAAAAGAGGAAGGGTAAACTAATGAAAAAAAGAGTAATGTCGGGTGCGTTAATCTTTGTAATAATGGCACTTACTATTGCATCTAGACTTATTTCACCATTTATATTTGATGCAGTAATAATTATTGTTGGTATAGCTGGTACACTAGAAGTGGTTAGAGCAAATACTAAAGGAAAAAAGCCAATTAACGAAACTTTAGCTACATCAATGATTTTTACAATGTATATTTGTATGGTTCATGCATTGGTTAATGGGCTAGCACTAGTATATTTGTTAATATATTTTGGCTGTATTATCGTTTTGTATTTTCTATTAAGTGTACTTTGTAGTTGTCTTAATAAAGATGCTACAAATACAGAAATGTTAAAGAATGGATATGTAATTTCATTCAAAAAATATGTTATAACTAAGGCTTTTAGAACTGTGGGTGTTGTACTTTATCCAACACTATTGTTCGCGTTAATGATAATACTTAATCAATTTGATAGTTTTTATGTTCTAACCTTGACAGAGGAAAGTACTATACTTTCAGTTTCAGTGTTTGTAGACTTTGCAATTATTGCAACTTTTGTATGTGCTACATTTACAGATACTTTTGCAATGTTAATTGGCTCAAAAATCAAAGGGCCTAAGCTTTGTCCAAAGATAAGTCCTAATAAGACTGTTAGTGGGGCGATTGCAGGTTGGTTGTTTGGTGCTATTGGAGTTATGGGCGTGTATATGCTTTATTCTTTCAACACTGAATTCGTTACACTAATTAACACTTTCAATATTACATGGTGGCCAATAATTATTCTTGCATTCTTTGCACCAATCTTTACTCAAATTGGTGATATTGTAGCAAGTGCAATTAAGAGAAAAAATAATATTAAAGATTATAGCAACTTAATTCCTGGACATGGCGGAATTATGGATAGAGTTGACGGCTTGATATTTGCCAATGTAGTAACATTTATCATAACAATAGTAGTATGCTTATAATACAAAAATAATTAAAAATAGGCATTATATAACAAATTGAATAGTATCATAAAGTAATAAGCCGTTCTTAACAGCTTATTATTTGTTTGGAGAAGAGTAATGTTGAATTTATTAGGTAGTTTTGCAAGTATTATGTCTGTAGTTTTTAGTGTAATTTTAGCACTATTGTTGTTTGCGTTACTTGTATTTATTCATGAATTAGGACATTATGTAGCAGGTAAGCTTCTTAAATTCAAAATCAATGAATTTTCAATTGGTTTTGGTAAAGCTATATATTCCAAAAAAAGAGCAAACGGAGAACTCTTTTCTATAAGGTTAATTCCTCTTGGTGGATATTGTGCTTTTGAGGGTGAAGAGAATGAAAGCGAAGTAGAAGGCGCTTTTAATAAACAGGCTTGGTGGAAAAGATTAATAGTACTATTTGCAGGTGTATTTTTTAATTTTGTTTCAGCTGTAATTGTAGCAATTCCACTACTTATGGTCTTAGGAAATGCAACGCCTATTATTACAGATTTTGCGGAGAATTCTCCTAATCATATTGAGTATGATATGTCGACGTTACAAGAAGGGGATATTATAAGAAAAGTTGATGGCGTTAAGCCTACTTACACTAATGGCGGAGTTGTTCTTCTATGTAGAAACAAAAAAGACACTTCCTATACATTAACAATTGAGAGAGATGAAGCTTTGCTTGAAATAGAAGTAACTAATATAGTTCTTGGTCAAGATGATGACGGAAATGATGTTTATGGACTTGGCATAGACTATGACTATGAAAAATATAATTTCTTTCAAGCTTTAGGAATGTCAGTTCCTTTCTGTTTTGAAATGTCGTGGGATTGTATCAAGATAATTGGTAATCTGTTTATAGGACAGACAAGTTTGTCTGACTTAGGAGGTCCAGTTACGACAATAAGTACAATTGCTGGCTCAATTTCATCAGCCGGCTCAATTAATTTAGTGCTTCTAAATATGCTTCTATTATTCCCTGTACTTGCTATAAATTTAGCTGTATTCAATTTCTTACCTTTCCCAGCATTAGATGGTGGAAGAGCGGTGTTTGTTATTATAGAAGGAATCAGAAAAAAACCAATTAATCCTAAAATAGAAAATACAATTCACAATGTAGGGCTTATCGTATTATTTGGATTTGTTATTCTGGTGGATATCTTACAAATTTTTATTTTTTAATTATGGAAAAGTTTTTAAATTATTTATATTCTAAAGATGAAAAATACAAAAGCTTAATAATCGCAGGTGTTGAGTATTCCCTAGATGAAAACTTATTAAGAATCAAAGTTCAATACACCTGTGATACTTTTTCTGAGCAAGATAAAGTTACTTTAGAGTATATAATCAAAGAATATTTTGATAACAAAATGCTTATTGAGTGCAAGTTAAAGAAATATATAGTAGATTCCGATGTTATTAGAGAATATATAACTAAGTTTGTTGAGGCTGAGTATCCAAGTATATTATCCAATAGCAAAGCTTGTCAAATAGAAATAGAAGAAAGAAATTCTAATATTTATAAAATCGAAGTTCATGTAGATGTTGAAAATTTGGAATATTTAGAAGTCAACAATTTTATCCCAAAATTGTTAGAGCATTTAAGTTTTGTTACAATAGAAGAGTTTGAAATATTTTTAGTTGAAGAAGATTCAGAAGAAAAAAATGATAGAGATATTTTGGCTAATAGATACAAGAGACTTAATACAAATAATCTAGGGCAACATATTGATTATACCCCAATCGAAGTTAGAGAAATACATAATGTTGTAGGAGAAATTGATGTAGATTTTGTTTATCCTATAGCTACTATTCAAGACGGTGAAAAAATTGTAATTGTAGGAATAATATCACGTTACAAAACTTCAGAATTTGAAAGTAAGTTTAAATCAAAGGATGGAAAGAGAAGACAAGGAAGAAGAGCAAGCTTTGTTTTGTCAGATGGAAGTGACAAGATTAATTGTTCATATTTCCCAAATGTTACTGATGAAGAGAAGTTAGATGAATTCCTTGATGGCGAAAAAGTTGTTGTTGTGGGGAAAGTAACAGATACTGAGGAAAGGGGAAGACTATGTAGGGTTAGACAAATCGCAAAATGTGATTTCGATATGTTTGTTAAGCCTGAACCTGTAATAGAACTGAAGAGTGTTAATGAGAATTATACTTATATTTTCCCTAAGCCGTATTGTTCAAAGACACAGTCATATCTATTTACTGAAGAGGAAAAAATAGACCAGTTTTTGATGGATAATGTTGTAGTTGTATTCGATTTAGAAACTACTGGCTTAAATGTAAATGAGTGTGAGATTATTGAGATAGGGGCAGTTAAAATGGTAGAAGGTAAGATTGTGGAAACTTTCGATACTTTAATTAAACCTAAGATGCCTATCCCAAAAGACGCAACTGCAGTTAATAATATAACTGATGAAATGGTGGAAAATTGTTTATATATAGAAGATGTATTTCCAGATTTCTATAAGTTTATAGATGGAGCTGTATTAGTTGCGTATAATATTGCGTATGACTATGGTTGTCTCAAAGCTTATGGTGATAAGAATGGTTATATATTTGAAAATAAGCAAGTTGATGCTTTAAAGCTTGCAAAGAAAGCTCTTCCAGGATATAAGAGTCACAAGTTAGGCAAGGTCGTTAAACTTCTTGGTATTAATCTTGATAATGCTCATAGGGCATTATTTGATACAGTAGCGACTGCAGAAGTATTAAAAGTTACGCTTAATATGATTACAGAAGAAGATAAAAAACAAATTTTGTAATAAATTATATAATTTATTTAGTCATACTGACAAAATTGTGTGCAAAAGTATTGCAAATTAGATTAGAATATGTTAGAATATCGTAGAGTTTAATAAGATTAGGCTAAAAAGTGGGTTTTCAAAAAACTCACTTTAATTTTTGAAAAAAGGAAATAGAAATGAAAAATAGTAGTGTTCAAGAAAAGGCAGAGGCCGTAATAAGACCAATAGTCGAAAGTTTAGGGTATGTATTAGTTGAGGTCACTTATAAGAAAGAAATTAATGGAATGACGCTTTGGGTTTGTATTGACAAAGATGGCGGAGTTGATATTAATGATTGTGAAAAGGTTTCTAAAGCATTAGATGAACCGCTAGATATTAATGACATAACCAATGGCGCATCGTACAATCTTAACGTTTCATCTTATGGGCTTGATAGAGCATTTAAAACCGACTATGATTTTAATAAACACATTAATCAAGAAATTGTTATTAAGTTTTATAAACCTTGGAATAACAAAAAAGAGATTGTCGCAACCTTGGATAGTTTTGACAAAGATAACATCATTATAACTTATAACAACGAAAAGTATACAATATCAAAGAAAGAAACTGCATTAATTCAGAAATATATAATTTTTTAAGGAGAAAAGATAATGGTAAATAAGGATTTCTTTTTGGCACTAGAAGAGTTAGAGGCACAAAAAGGTATTAACAAAGAATATTTTATAGAGGCTTTGGAATCAGCACTTACAAGTGCATATAAGAAGAATTTTGGAGAAGGCAAAAATGCTTTAGTAAAATTAAATCCAGATAGTAATACTATTAAGGTTTATTCTTACAAAGTGGTTGTAGAAGAAGTTACTGATCCAGACAAAGAGATGAGCTTGCAAGATGCTAAACTTATTAAGAAGTCTGCTAAGATTGGTGATGAAATTGACAAAACGGAAGTTACTCCTAAGAACTTTGGTAGAATTGCCGCTCAAACAGCAAAGCAAGTAGTAATGCAAAGATTAAGAGAAGCTGAAAGAGTAAAAATTATGGGCGAAATCAATACTAAACAAGATGAGCTTATAACTGTGGTTGTTAGAAGAATAGAGGGAGATAATATCTATTGTGATTTAGGAATCACAGAATGTGAGGGCGTATTAAGTGCTAAAGATAGAATCCCTAATGAGAAGATCGCAATTAACTCTAGAGTAAAAGTTTATGTAAAGACAGTTAAAGAATCATTCAATATGCCATATGTGCAACTAACAAGAACAAATGTAGGTTTTGTTAGAAAACTATTTGAGCTAGAAGTTCCAGAGATTGTTAATGGCGAAGTTAATGTTCATAATATTGTAAGAGAATCTGGATATAGAACTAAGATTGCAGTTTCTAGTCCAAATCCTAATATTGATGCAGTTGGCGCTTGTGTTGGTAACAAAGGAATGAGAGTTGCTTCGATTATAGACGAATTAAAGGGTGAGAAAGTTGATATTGTTCCATATTCTGAGAATCCAGCAGAATTTATAGCAGGAGCATTAAGTCCAGCAACAATCCTTCATATAGAGTTAAATTATAATGATAAGACTTCATTGGTTATTGTTCCAGACGATAAGTTGTCTTTAGCAATTGGCAAGAGTGGTCAAAATGTAAGACTTGCGGCAAGACTTACTGGTTGGAAGATAGATGTTAAAGCAAAATCAGCTGTTCCGTCATTGAACTTTGATGATATAGAATCAACAACTAATGAACAAAACGATGTAAGTGATTTGTTTGAGGATAATAGTGCTTTTGAAGATTTAGAATAGAAGTAGGTAGTGTTTTGAAGAAAGAAGTTTTGAGAATGTGTGTAGTTTGTAGACAAATGAAGCCAAAGAATGATTTGTTAAGAGTGGTATTTACTAATGAAGACTGCACTGAGTATATTATAGATGCTAACAAAGTAAATGGCAGAGGGGCATATATTTGTAAAACTCAAGAATGTGTAAACAAATGTGTCAAGACAAAATCTTTTAATAAAATATATAAGAAAAATCTTCCTAGTAATTTCTACGAAGATTTAAGTAAGGTAGAATTGAATGAAGGATAAATTGATAACCTATTTAGGTTTTGCTACAAAAAGCGGAAATGTGATTTATGGAGTTGATAATATTATCGCAAAATCCAGTAAAGTAATTGTTGCTATTTTTGATGAAAAGTTATCAAATAATAGCAAAAACAAGTTAACAAATTGTGCTTTACGAAACGATGTCAAACTTTATAAATCCAATATCAATTTAGATGATTTGTTAAATAAGACTAATTGTAAGGCTATAGGCATAACATCTAAAGATTTGGCGAAAGCCATAGTAGAATTAAATTATTTAGAAGAGGTACGAAATTGAATAATCAAAATATACAACAAAAAAATAATTCACAACAAATTCAATTTGAAAATTTAAAAACTTTGCAGAGTTATTTAGCAAAAGGTGGAGATATTCAAAATTTTGCAATATCTCTTGCTAGGTCAAAAAAAGTTTTAGAGGCTTTCTGTAAATCTTTGAAAGAGCAAGATGTTTTATTGTCTAGAAAAGAACAAGAAAAGGTGGCTACAAAAGTAGAGGAAGTTAGCAAAGAAGAAACTAAGGCTGAAGTAAAGAAGCCTATTAATGCTAACAAATCTGCAATTGATGCTAGGAAGCAAAGCAAAGAAGAGGGCTTTAGAAAGCGTGATAATGCTACTAATTTCAATAACAATCAGCCAAGACAGTCAAGAACAGACAATCGTTTTGGGGACAAGAAGCAACCATTTAAGAAAGAGGAGAATGGTAAACCTTTTGTAAAGAATAATGTAGATAATAAAGTTAATGGTAACAAGCCAAGAACAACTGGACTTTTACATAAGAATGATTCTGCCGATACAATTATTGTAACTAAACCAGAAAGAAACTTTGGTAATAAGAACAAAACTAAGCAGATTGATTCTGATAGGAAAGAATTATCTAAGAAAGCAAAAATTAAAATGGGCTATGTTGATATTAACAAAGACTATGATATTGACGAAGATGATACAAGAGTTATTGGAAGGCTTAAACAAAAGAAGACTAAGAAAGAAGTTGTACAGCCTGAGCGTATGGTAATAGATAAGGCTGTTATAACAACAGAAAATCTTACTGTCAAATTGCTTTCTGAGAAGATTGGAAAACCTGTTGCTGAATTGATTAAGAAATTTATGATGCTTGGCATGATGCCAAATATTAACTCAGTTGTTGACTTTGAGACCGCAGAACTTGTTGCTAATGAGTTTGGTGTTAAATTAGAGCAAAAGATTGAGAAGAATTTTGAAGAGAAGTTAGAAGAAATGTTTAATAGTCAGAATTCTACTGCATCTAATAGACCACCAATCGTAACCGTTATGGGACACGTTGACCACGGTAAAACAATGCTTCTAGACACTATTAGGCAAACTAATGTTGTAGAGAATGAAGCAGGTGGAATTACACAACATATTGGTGCTTACTCAATAGAAGTTAATGGAAACAAGATTACTTTTATTGATACTCCGGGACACGAAGCTTTTACTTCAATGAGAGCAAGAGGTGCAAAGATTACAGACGTAGCAATCTTGGTTGTTGCTGCAGATGATGGTATTATGCCTCAGACAGTTGAAGCAATTAATCATATTAAGGCTGCTCAAGTTCCTATGATAGTAGCGATCAATAAAGTTGATAAGCCAGAGGCTAACATTGATAGGGTTAAACAACAATTAACAGAATATGACATATTGCCTGAAGAATGGGGCGGAGATACAATTTGTGTCCCAATTTCTGCTAAGTTTAATCAAAATATTGATAAGCTTCTAGAGATGGTATTGTTAGTTTCTGAAATGTCAGATTTAAGAGCAGATGAGACAGTTTCTGCTAGTGGACATATTCTAGAAAGTAAAATTGATAAAGGCAGAGGAACTGTTGCTACAATAATTGTAAAAAATGGTACTTTGCATATAGGAGACTTTGTTGTTTCTGGTGTTGCAAGTGGTAGAATTAGAGCTATGATGGACTATACAGGAAAGAATGTCGTTAAGGCTACTCCTAGTATGGCAGTATCAGTTCTTGGATTTAGCTCAGTTCCAGAAGCTGGTGATATGGTTCATGCTGTTGATGAGAAATTAGCTAAGAACATAATAGAAGAGAGAAGTAATAAGTTACAAATTGCTAAGAGTAAACAAACTTCTGGTATCACTTTGGAAGATTTCTTGCAAAAGAATGCAGATAACGAAATCAAGGTTCTAAAGATAATAATCAAGTCTGATGTTAAAGGAAGTGCAGAAGCACTAAAACAAACATTAGAAAAAATTGAGAATGAAGAAGTTAAAGTACAAGTTATTCATGATGCTGTCGGTGGAATTAACGAAAGTGATGTACTTTTGGCACAAGCTAGTAATGCAATAATTATTGGATTTAATGTTAGACCAGAAGCAAAAGCTAAGCAAATGGCAGAGAAAGAAAATATTGATATTAAACTGTATCGTATAATATATGATGCTGTTGATGATGTTACTGCTGCTATTAATGGTATGCTTACAGTTAAATATGAAGAGAAAGTTATTGGTCATGCTGAAATTAGACAAACCTTTAAGATTTCTAGTGTTGGTACAATTGCAGGTTGTTATATTACAGATGGCGTAGTTAACAACAAATCCAAAGTGAGACTTCTTAGAAGTAATATCGTTATATTTGAAACTGATATTGATACTTTGCAACAAGGCAAGAACGAAGTTAAAACTATGAAGCAAGGCTATGAATGTGGTATTAAACTTAGAAACTACAATGATATCAAAGTAGGAGATATTATTGAATGTTACGAAATGCAAGAGGTTGAGAGAAAATAATTTTCTAAAAGGAAACTTTAATGGGAAATAGAATATTGAAAGTAAATGCGGAAATTCAGAAATTAGTAGGTGTTATTATTAAAGAACTTAACAATCCGGTTGTTGAGAATACAATTGTATCAGTTACTGATGTTAAGACTACTGAAGATTTGGATATTAGCAAAATTTATATAAGTGTATTTGATAAAAACAAACAAGAAGAAGTTTTGAATCAAATCAAACACTCAGCAAATTTTATAAGAAAAACTTTAGCTTCTAGACTAGAGATAAGAAAAATTCCATATTTAGAATTTTATTTAGATAATTCTATTGAATATGGTGCGAAAATTGATGCTGTAATAGACAGAATCAATGAAGAACGAAAGGATTTAGAAGATGAAAATTAGTGAAAAAGTGTTTGAAGCATTATATAGTAGCAAAAAAGTAGCAATTTTTACGCACATGAGACCAGATGCAGACGCTTTAGGTTCATCATGTGCAATGAAAATGTATTTAGAGAAATTGGGAAAATCTGCTGATATCTATGTTGACGCAGAGGATATTTCTCTAAATTATAACTTTATCAAAGGTGTTAATAAAGTTAATACTCCGTCACTTAGAGAATATGATACTGCAATTGCTTTAGATTGTGCCGACTTTGGACGACTAGGTAAATATGGTCAGATGTATAATAGTATTGATGTTAGGCTTAATATTGACCATCATATAACCAATGATAATTTTGGTCAAATTAATTGTGTGTTTAACACAAGTAGTACAGGGGAGATTGTATTTACAATATTTAAAGCAATGCACGTTTCTCCCAATAAAGATATAGCTACTGCACTTTATTCCGCAGTTGCGTCTGATACAGGCTGTTTCCAACACGGCAATACTAATGCTCATACACACAAAGTTGCAGGTCAACTATTTAGATACAAGATAGATATTAACAAGGCGAATTATTATTTGTTTAAGAGAAGGTCTTGGGGGCAAATAATGTTACTTCAGACTGCTTTAAAAAATTTAAGACTTTATCTTGATGGCAAACTTGCTATCATGTATCTTAAAGCAAGTAATTTCAAAGAATGTGATGTTGGTACAAACGAAAGCTTTGGGTTAGTAGATTATTGCGTTAACATTGAGAAAGTTGAAGTTGGTATTCTAATCAGTGAAATTAAGCCAAATTTGTTTGCTGTATCAATTAGAGGAAAAGGAAATGTAGATTGTTCTAAACTTGCAATGGTGTTTGGGGGCGGTGGACATCCAGATGCTGCAGGTTGCAATATTTTTGGTACTTGCAATAGTGTAATTAATAAATTAATAAGGGCAACTAGAAAATATTTATGTTAGGATTTATTAATATTTACAAACCTTCTGGCCTAACTTCAAGTAATGTTGTAGTTAAATTAAGAAAAAAGTTTCATTTGGACAAGATTGGACACATGGGAACGCTAGATCCAATGGCTTGTGGTATATTGCCAATTGCTATTGGCAAAGCCACAAGAATGTTTGATTATTTTTTGGATAAATACAAGACATATATTGCAACCTTTGAGTTTGGTTATGAGACAAATACGCTAGATTTAGATGGTGAAGTCGTGAATACAACAAGATTAGTACCCAGTCAATCTGAAGTGATGCGGAAGCTAGGAGAGTTTTTGGGGAAAAGTAATCAAATTCCGCCTAATTTTAGTGCAAAATTGGTTAATGGCGTCAGGTCTTACAAATTAGCCAGAGAAGGAATTAATATTGAATTAAAGCCTAAAGAAATCGAAATTACAAAGTTTAAATTTGTTTGCAGGGAAGATAATAAGTATACCTTTGAAATAACTTGTTCTAGCGGTACTTATATTAGAGCAATAGGTAGAGATTTGGCTAAATCACTTAATTCTTTATGTACTATGACAAAGTTGGAAAGGGTAGAGTCTGGAGTTTTTAATCTTAATAATTCTTATACTTTAGAAGAAATTTTGGAAAGTGATACTTTGGAAAATTTTCTTATTGATGTAGAGACGGTATTTCCAAAAATACTTAAGATAGATATTAATGAGTTTCTTTATAATAGGATAAGGAACGGTTTGAGTATACATAACACATATAATATTAAAAATATCGCTTTTGTTAAGTATAATAATCAATTAATCGGCGTTGCAGAAAATATAGATAATGAACTAAAATTAAAAACATATTTGATGGAGTGATAAATGGTAAAATTTGGACCTTCGGGTAATTGTGAATCTTTTTATAATGCAGGGCATAAAAGGACTTTGGAAGCACCAAAGTGGCTAAGTGAACAAGGTTTAACACACTATGAATATTCTTTTGGTAAAGGAATACTACTAAAAGATGATATGGCAAAAATGATAGGAGATGAGTTTAGAAAATATAATATTTCTGTATCTATTCATGCACCATATTATATAAATTTTGCCACCCCGACTGAAGAAATGGCAGAAAAGAGCATAAAGTATGTGCTAGACAGTATTGACAAACTTAGATTGATGGGTGGCGATAGGTTAATTGTTCATCCCGCTTCTTGTGGAAAAATGACAAGAGAGGAAGCTGTAAAATTAACTAAAGAACGATTGGAAAAACTTGCAAAAGTATTGGTTGATACTAACAATGAAGATGTTCTAATTTGTCTTGAAACTATGGGAAAACAAGCCCAAATTGGCACTTATGAAGAAATAATTGACTTCTGCAAAATAGCTCCTAACTTTATCCCAACTTTTGATTTTGGTCACATTAATGCGTTAGAACAAGGCTCATTAAAAAACAAGCAAGATTATTTAAAGATATTTAATCTAGCAATCAAAGAACTAGGTTTTGACAAAATAAATAATTGTCATATACATTTTAGTAAAATAGAATTTGGAACAAAAGGTGAAATTAAACATTTAACCTTTGAAGATGAGGTGTATGGTCCTGAATTTGCACCACTGGCTGAGGCAGTTAAGGAATTAAACTTAAATCCGATAATAGTTTGTGAAAGTAAAGGTATTATGGCTATTGATGCCAAAAAGATGAGAGATATCTACAACAATTTAGTTTAAAGAAAAAAACATTTTTGCAAAATTTATAGCAAAATGTTTTTTTTTGTTATCTTAAGTAAATTGATGTTAATATTAATATTTATTTGCACATTAATTCTTTTGTTAGGAAATATAAATAATACAAACATATGGAGGCGAATTGTGTTAGAAAGTTTATTGCCAAAGGATATAGTGGAAGCTTTAGAAAATATTAATATATCTAAACTTTGTGAACTTCGACTTAGAGTAAATATGCCTATATGTATTAATATATTGGGTGAAAGTTATTATTTGGCTAGTTATGGGATTTGTAATTCAAAAAGCAATGCTATTATTTGCAAGAAATCTCACATTGATTACATTATCCAAATTGCTAGTAATAACTCTTTATATACGATTAATGACCAGCTTGTAAATGGTTATATCTCTTATTTGGGCGGAATAAGGATTGGTGTCGCTGGAGAGTTTGTATATGTTAATGACCAGATTAAAACAATAAAAAATATTCAGGCATTAAATATTCGCATTCCTCATGAAGTTTTTGGGTGTTCTTTATCAGGTTTTCAGTATATCCAAAAAGGAAAAAGTATATATAACACTCTTATTTTATCTCCAGCAGGGGCTGGGAAAACTACATATATAAGGGATTTGGCAAAACAATTATTAAACAAATTTCAAATGCTTAATGTTTTAATTGTGGACGAACGATGCGAAATTACTGGAATAGCTAATGGCAAAGCAAATTTTTCTGATTTTAATTGTGATATTCTGTCTAATTGCAAGAAAGAGTATGCTTTCGATAATGGAATAAGAAGTTTAAAACCTGATGTCATAATTACTGATGAATTATCTCAAGAAGATATTAAGTCCGTAGAAAATGCAATTACTTGTGGTGTGAAAGTTGTAGCAACCATTCATGCAGATAGTATAATGGATTTAAAAAATAAGCCTAAATTTATCGATATTTTACAAAAGAAATTATTTGATAGATATATAATTTTGTCTGCTAATAATAGACCAGGAGAGTTCGTAGGGGTCTATGATGCAGAATTAGAGTGTATTGCTTTATGAAAATGCTTCTTATTTGTATCGTTTTTATTTCAATGACAGCAATTTCTCTACTAAATGTTTCCTATTTTTCAAAGAAAAAAAAGATATTTAGCGAATTGATTGATTTTTTTAAAATGTATAAAGGAGAAATTAATTTTTCCAAGAATTCAATTTCGCAAGTAATTTCAAGAACAAGTGAAAAGTATTGTTCAGAAACCAAGCAAATTCTAGATAATTATAGCTCTATAAACGAATATCCAAATTGTATTAACGAAAAGGAAAAGAAAGAAATCTTTGACTTGTTTAAAACTATTGGTCAAAGAGATGTTGATAGTGAAATAAGTTATTCAAATAATGTTATAGAGATGTTGGAAAAACTTTTTTCAAATGCTGAAAGTGATCATGTCAATAAAGGATTACTTAGGGCTAAACTTATATTTATATTGGGACTTATTATTGTTATAATATTAATTTAAGGGAAATGTATGGGAATAGATATAATTTTTAAAATTGCAGGTGTGGGAATAATTACAGCTGTCACTAATCAAATTTTAAAACATTCTGGCAAAGACGAAATAGCAATGTTAACAACTCTTGCTGGAGTAATAATTGTGTTATTTATGGTGATTAATATGATTAGTGAACTATTTGATACAATTAAGACATTGTTTAATTTTTAGTAATGGAAAAATTTTATGAATATATTAAAACTTTCATTATTTGCAATATCAATTGTTTTTGCGATTGTCTTTACAAAACAAGTGAAACCAGAATTTGCAGTAATTGTAAGCGTTGCTGGTTCTATTGCTATTCTTGCATACATATTAGGATTTTTTACAGATTTAGTAGTTCTTTATAATCAATTAATTGCCAAGACTGGTATTAACCAAGAATATTTTACAATTCTTCTTAAAGCAATAGGTGTTGGATATTTGGTAGAATTTGCAAGTGGAGTATGTAAAGATAGTGGTAATTCGTCAATTGCAGACAAAGTGACTCTTGCTGGAAAAATTTCAATACTTTTACTAGCTGTTCCAATAATTAAATCAATTTTTGAAATCGTCAGTGGAATCATATTATGAAATTCAAAAAGTGTCTTAATAACTCACAAGTATATAAAGCCAAGAATAGTAAAAAGAGGAACTTATCACTTATTCTATTTTTTATAATTATTTCTGTAATTTGCGTATTTCCCATAACAATTACAGCAACAGAAGAGAGTAGTGAAGAAAATTATACTGATTTATATGAAAACACATTTCAAGAATTAGAGAAATACGATTTTAGTGGTATAGATGCGATAATTAATAATATGGATTCGGAAATATCTTTTGGTGATAACTTTGTAGATATTGTAAGTCAAATTATTAATGGTGAAATGGATATTAATGCTACAAATATAATAGAACACATTCTTAAAGTTATAATATCTAATATCAAACAAATAATTCCAATATGTCTGATAATAATTTGTATTGCAATATTAATAAGGTGTTTGCATTCATTTAGTCCTAATACTTTTAAAGATGGAATTAGTGATATTATTAATTTTGTTGCGATTGGAATAGTAGTTATTTTTATTAGTAAGATTGTAATAGAAGTTAATGAATTGGTATATTCAACGACTTCGACAATGCAAAATATTATAAATATAATCTTTCCAATATTGATGACTCTAATGGGTGTCGTGGGAGCTTCTAGTAGTGTGGCGATTTATACTCCAATAACCACAATTCTTAATACTGGAGTTTCAAATATTATTACCAATTATTTGTATCCAATTTATACAATTTCGTTTGCTTTAATTGTTGTTTCAGTATTGACAAATAGAATGAAATTAGACAAATTTATAAATTTTCTTAATAGTGTCTTCAAGACACTGCTTGGGTTTTTGTTTACAATATTTAGTAGTGTTTTTGTCATAAAAGGCATATCTGCTGGCAAATATGATAGTGTAAGTATTTATACAACCAAGTTTGCTGTCAAGAATTATATTCCACTAATTGGCTCTTATATATCAGAAGGATTTAACTATTTATTACTAAGTTCTGTTCTTATAAAAAATGCTGTTGGATTAGCAGGTATAGTTATATTATTATTAAATATATTATTGCCGGTGATATATATTTTCGTTATAAAATTAGCATTGCAATTTACATCATCAATTGTTGATCTTCTTGGAAGTTCAAGTGTAAGTACTTTGCTTGATAAGGTAAGTAAGATTATGGCGTTTCCTTTGTCTGTTATTTTAGGTGTTGCGTTTATGTTTGTAATGACTTTATCTTTAGTTATATGTACAGCAAATCTTATTTAAAAGGAAGAAGATAGACATGGCAGAGTTTATATATTCAATTTTTGGAATTGCAATGCTTGGCGTTTTGGTTGATATTATTGATAGTGGTAAAAATACGCTTATAGACTTTATATATGATTTAATAGTTCTTGTTGTAATTATAACTAATATCGTTAATATGCTGAAAGGTTTTCAACTTTTATAATTGACATATTTTGTAGAATATTGTTTTCTTAATTTAATATAGTTATTTTGTGGTTCTAAAAAAATGTGATTCATAATAAAATATGGTAACAAACCAAGAGAAATCTTGAGTTTTTAAATCAAAAGGGGACAAGGTAATGTTTGATGGATGAACATAATGAAACTGGTAAAGAAAATTCTTCTATATTATCAAATGTCAAGAAATACTTTTCAAAGCTGTCTAGTATTGGAAAGGTTAAGATGTTGCTACTTATTGCAGTCTTAGCAGTTGTTGTTATATTATCTACAAATTTTGTAGATAGTAGTACAACTCAAACAATAGTGAGCGAAAAAAGTTCTGATAAAACTTCTTCTTATTATGTTTCAAGTATAGATTATTGTAAAGAGATTGAGGAAAAACTTGAGAATGTTTTGTCAAACTTAAATGGACTTGGAAATGTGGAAGTTATGATTACACTTGATTCAAGTTTAGAATTAGTGTTTGCTGAGTCGATTGAAGAAAAAACTAATTCTTCATTGCAAACGGGTTCAACTGGTTCTTATATAGTTGAAGTATCATCTCCTATCATAATAGAAACTAGTAGCGGTGATGAACCATTAGTTGTTAAAGAAATTTTGCCAAAAATCAAAGGCGTTTTAATAGTATGTTCAGAGATGCAAAATGTTGCAAGTAAACTTAATATCATTCAAGCTGTACAATCTTTGCTAGGAATTAATGTATCAAATATTCAGGTATTATCAAGTTTAAATTAAAGAGAGGTTAGGGAAATGTCAAAGAAAAAAAGATTTTTTATAATTACAGGTTTTTGTCTTTTGTTGCTTGTTACAGGAACAGTAAATATTCTAGTAAATAATTCATTAGTTGCAGAAAATAATACAGATACTACAGTTAACGCAAATACAACAGTAGGAAACTTTTTTACCAATTATAGAACAAATAGAACAGACACAAGAAATGAAGAGCTTATGTATTTAGAGGCAATCATTTCTAGCGAAGCTTCTTCTGCTGAAGCTATAAGCAATGCTGAAGCTGAAAAAATTAAAATTGTAACAGCAATGGAAAGTGAGTTAACAATGGAGGGATTGATTAAAGCAAAAGGTTTTGAAGATGTTATAATTTCTGATTTAAATAACAGTATTACGGTTATGGTTAAAAGTGCAGAGTTGACAAAGTCTGAGGTTGCTCAAATTGTTGATGTTGTACAAGCTCAAACTAAGTATGATATTGAAAATATTAAGATTATTCCTGTAGAATAATAAAAAATCAATTTAACACTATATGAGGTTCATGTTTGCCTTGTGTAGTGTTTATTTTTAAAAAAATCTCAAATTATTATTAATTTTATCAATTTAAGTAATTGCAAATTTCAAGATTATATGGTATTATTTTTGTATAATTTATATAGAGGGTTATTTATTATGTCTAACAATGAAATAAAATTACGACCAACTAAAGGTAATATTACATTTAATGATAACATAATTTTGTCTGTTATTAATTTGGCAACAAAAGAGATTGCAGGTGTCAGTTCGATGAATGCTAAATATGTAAGCGCTCTAAAAAGATGGTTTAATAAAAATTATGCTGATGGTGTAAAGATATCTTATTTTAATAACTCTATGACAGTTGATGTATATATCAATGTGTTCTTCGGCTACAACGTGTCCGAAATTTCTTATAGAGTGCAAGAGAACATTAAAAATAGTATTGCTTCAATGATAGATATCAATATCGATAAAATTAATGTACATGTTATAGGTGTTGATTTTTCTAAATCAGAAGATTCTGATATTTAATATTTTGTCGCTCTTGTGTAGATGTATCACATGAGTGACTTTTTTGTTTATTGTAAATAGGAGAGTTTTTGTATGGGAAGAAAGAATGTTCGTGATATACTTTTTAAATTAATTTTCGAAAATTTATTTGTAGAGGCTAGTGAAAGTGTTACTTATGAGGACTTTATCAAAGGTGAACCTCTAGATTTTGATGGTGCAGAGTTTATTGTTTCTAGTCTTGAAGAAGATAATTTGCGATATCTTAAGGAAAATTATTTATCTGTGTTAAAAAATAAGACAGATATTCTTAACATTGTTGCAAAACATATTACAGGATATACTATAGATAGTATGTTTAAGATAGATTTAGCTATAATTGTAATGGCTGTTAATGAATTGATTTACTATAAGCAAACACCAGTCAAAGTTGTTGTAAATGAAGCTGTTGAGCTAGCAAAAAAGTATTCGACAGACAAAAGTTCAAGCTTTGTTAATGGAATACTTGCTGGAATAATTAAGGATTTAGAAGTTAAATAATGGAAAATGCTATATCAGTTACACAAGTTAATAATTATATTAAGAATATTTTTGATGCAGAATATATGCTTCAAAATATTTTTGTGTATGGAGAAATTGGTGCTTATAAGATAAGTAATGGTATAGCATATTTTAATTTAAAAGACGAAAATTCCTTGATATCATGTGTGCTGTTTAATGCACATAATTTTCCAGTTTTTGAAGTTGGTGACCAAGTTGTTGTAAGAGGCAGTATTGGGTACTATGCAAAAGGTGGAAAACTCAATCTAAATGCAGTTAGTATAGAGAAATTTGGAATAGGGTTGCTTTACCAGAAATTCCTAGAACTTAAAGAAGAGTTGGAGAAAAAGGGATATTTTAATCAAGACTTAAAGAAGACTCTTCCCGCAAGGGTTAAAAGGGTAGGTGTTGTTACAAGTGAAACAGGTGCGGTAATAAGAGATATTATTGATGTAACAACAAGACGAAATAATACAGTAGATATAGTATTGTATCCAGTAAAAGTGCAAGGTTTGGGTGCGGAAAAAGATATTGCAAAAGGAATTAGTTTTTTTTCTAATTATGATAATATAGATGTTATTATTGTGGCTAGAGGTGGTGGTAGCTTAGAAGATTTGCAACCATATAACACAAAGATTGTAGCTGAAGCTGTTTTTGAGTGTAAAAAACCTCTAGTTAGTGCGGTGGGTCACGAAACGGATTATACGATAATCGATTTTGTGTCAGATTTAAGAGCACCTACGCCTTCGGCTGCTGCTGAGCTTGTAGTAAATAGAAAAGATGAAGATTTGCTTTATGTTAAGAATATAATGACAAATATGAGTTTGAGTATTTATAGGCAAATTAAAGATAAATTAAATCAATTGAATTTAATTGAAAATAAGATAAATAATATAGTTGATTTAAAATTATCTTCACATTCGATATTTTTAAATAAAATTATAAATAATCTAGAAAGAATACTGCTTGAGAAGATAAATAAGCGACTTTTTGATATAAATGAAATAAAAACACTCTTGTCAAAAGCTGATATTAATAGTATAATGAAAAGAGGCTATGTAAGAGTTTTTTCAAACGGGACTAGAATTAAGAGTGTTGAAGAAGTTAATCCTGGAGATACTATTGAGTTAGAGTTAATAGACGGATTGGTTCAATCGGAAGTAAAAGGAAAGGTGAAAAACAATGGAACTAGATAAAGATTTTGAACTTTTGAAGAAATTGTCTTCTGAGTTGGAAGATGAAAATATTTCATTAGATGATTCTGTGAAGAAATACACAGAAGCTTGCGGAATTATTGAAAACTGTGTAAAAGAATTGACCACAATTAAAGGTACAGTCATAGTAATGCGTAACAAAATTGATGAAATGATAGAAGAAAATTTAGATTAGGAGAATGTTATGAGATTATCAAGAATGTTTTTTAAAACATACAAAGAAGACCCTCAAGATGCTGAAATAAAGAGTCATAAGCTTCTTGTTAGGGCGGGATATATTAAGAAACAAACGGCTGGCGTATACATGTTTATGCCTTTGGGTGTTAGAACTCTAAATAAGCTTTGTAATTTAATAAGGGAAGAAATGGACAAGTCTGGTGCTAGCGAAATGCAAATGACAAGCTTGCTTCCGGTAGAAACTTATGCTGGGAGAATAGAGCATTTTGGGAAAGATATGTTTAGACTAAATGATAGAACTGGAAAAGAGTTCTGTTTGGGCCCTTCGCATGAAGAAGTTTTTACTAATGTTGTTAAAGATGCTGTGACAAGTTATAAACAACTTCCGTTAATTCTTTATCAAATTCAAACAAAGTTTAGAGATGAGGTAAGGCCTAGATTTGGTTTGATGAGAGGTAAGGAATTTTTAATGAAAGATGCCTATTCTTATGACGTGGATAAGGAAGGACTTGATAAATCATATAATATAATGGCAGATACATATAAGAGAATTTTTTCAAGATTAGGTCTTGATTTTGTAATAGTTAATGCTGATAATGGTACAATGGGTGGAAGTGCATCACAAGAGTTTATGGTTAAATCTAACATTGGTGAAGATGAAATTATTGTCTGTGATTGTGGATATTCTGCAAATACTGAGAAGGCTGAGTGTACTTTTGTTTCGGTAGATAATAGCGGAGTTAAGAAGTTGCAAAAAGAATTAAGACATACTCCAAAATTAAAAACTATTAGCGATTTGGTTATTCCTCTTGGAAAACAAGAATCTGATATGTTAAAAGCTGTTGTTTACAAAATCGACAATAAGGAAATTGTTGTTGCATTAGTTCCGGGTGATAGAGAGGTTGAAGAAACTAAATTAATTAGAGCTGTAGGTGGAATCAATATAGAGATGGCTTCTGCAGATGATATAATAAAAATAGGTTCAGTTGCTGGCTTTGTTGGTGCTAATGGCTTACATGATTGTAAGGTTGTGGCGGATAATTCTGTAAAGAATATGGTTAACTTTATAATTGGGGCAAATAAAGAAGACTATCACTTTGAGAATTGTAATTTGGAAGATATTAGAGTTGATATATTTGCTGATATTAAGAAAGCTCAAGAAGGTGATGTTTGTTCAAAATGTGGCGGGCAATTACATTCTATTAGAGGTATTGAGATCGGGCATATATTTAAGCAGAACACAAGATATACAGAAGAGTTACAGTGCAAATATTTAGATGAGAATGGTAAAAGTCAATTGATGCAAATGGGCGCATATGGTATTGGTGTTACAAGAACTATGAGTGCACTGGTTGAGCAGTTTGCCGATGATAACGGTATAGTATGGCCAGAAGTAGTTGCTCCATATAAAGTTGAAGTTGTTATTGCTAATAACAAAAATGATGAGCAGGTTGGTGTTGCTGAGGATATATATAATACTCTTGTGACCGCTGGTGTTGAGGTTATGTTAGATGATAGAAATGATAGTATAGGTGCAAAATTAAAAGATGCAGAATTAATTGGTGTTCCATATATAGTTGTTGCGGGAAAAAATATTCAAGATGGAAATGTTGAAATTATTGAAAGAAAGACGTTAAATAAGTCTATTGTTTCTATAGATGAAGTGAAAAATATGTTTATAAAGAAATAACAAAAAGTGGCTAAGTTTAGCCACTTTTTATTGTCTTTGTATAATTATAAATTTTTAAAATGTATATTTATTCATAACATTTTGCATAAAAATAAAAATACATGCATAAATATTTTGACATAAAATTTTATTTGTTTTATAATGGTACATATACATAATATATGTTATGTTTTATGAAAATGGAATATAGGCTAAACTTATTACAAATAGAGGTAATTATGGCAAGAAATAATAGACATAACAAAATTTTGGAAGTAATAACAAATAATGATATCGAAACTCAAGAAGAATTAGTTGCGATTTTGAAGAGTGAGAAGTTTGATATTACTCAAGCAACAATAAGTCGTGATATAAAGGAACTTGGTTTAATTAAAGTTTTAACTAAGGAAAAAAGATACAGGTATGCGGTTGCAACGTCTTCTAGTATTGTTTCTGATAAGTCGTTAAAGTTTGCTAAAGATTGTGTTTTGTCTATTACAACTGCTTGTAATATGAATGTAGTAAAATGCGTTAAAGGGACATCTGAGTTAGTTGTTTCTGTGATAGAACAGATGTCAATATCAGAAATTATTGGTATAACATCAGGAAGTGATACTGTTCTTCTTGTGTCGCTTAACGAATCTGGTGCTCTTGATGTTAAAAACAGAGTAGAAGTATATCTAAACAAATAAAAATTTTAAGATAAAGGTTTGATGATTATAACAACCTTTTTCTTTTTTTTATAATTTAATTCAAAAAATTTTTCTGTAGAGTTAGTTAATCTGGTATTGAAGTCAAAAATTAAAATGTTCGATAAATGTTCGATATTTGTTTTGAAATTAAAAAACTCTTTGATATAATACTTGTATCTAAAGAAGGAGATATTGATATGTTAAGAAGTATTTATATCAAGGATTTGGCACTCATTGATGAGGTGAGAATTAATTTTACTCAAGGCTTTAATGTTTTTACTGGTGAAACTGGGGCTGGAAAATCAATAATAATAGATGCTATAGGATTATTATTGGGGAATAAAGCTGAAAAGACTCTTATTAAAGAAGGAAAATCTTGTCTTAGAGTTGAGGGGTTGTTTGAGATTGAGGAGATGAATAACTTTTTTTCAGAAATCTTTGCAGAAATTGGGATTGAAGAAGAAAATTTAATTTCTTTAACTAGGGTTTATAACAGCAATGGCAAATCTGAATATATGATTAATGGAGAATTATGTACACTTAATTTATTTAAGAAAATTTCTGGTAATTTGTTGGACATTTTTGGTCAACACGATAACCAAAAATTATTAGACAAGCGAAATCACATTAATTTTTTAGACAAATTTATAGGTGAAACTTGTGATAAATTTAAGAATAAAATACAAAGTAATATTTCAGAGTTAAAACAAATCAAAAAAGAAATTTCTTTACTTGGGGGAGATGATGTTCAAAGGGTTAGAGAGATAGATTTTTTATCTTATGAGATTAAACAAATTGAAAATGCTGGCTTTAAGGAAGGTGAAGAAGAAGAGCTGTTGAGTCAAAAAAGGTTAATGTTAAATAGTGAAAGGCTTTACAATTCACTTTCTGACATTTCGACTAAAACAAAAGGAGTAAATGATATTAGTGTAACATTAAAAGAAGTTGTTTCTATTTTGGGTGGCATATCTGGAATTGATGATGTTATAGACCAGTGTAGAGATAGAGTACAATCAGTTAGATGGGAGTTAGATGATATCTTATGTTCTCTTGAAGATTATTCTAAGAGGATTGACTATAATGAAAAAAGGCTAGAGTCTATAGAAGAAAGACTGGATTTGATTAATGATTTTAAGAGAAAGTATGGAAGAACAATATCTGATATTTTATCTTATTTGCAACAAGCCAAAGAAAGGGTTAATAATTTAAGTAGTTGCAAAGAAAGAATGTTTGAGTTAGAAAAAGAAAAGAATGTGATATTGAAAAAAATTTATGACGAATCGTTGTTGCTTCATGATTTAAGGGTTAAAAATGCAAGAAAGTTTGAAAAAGTTATCCTTGAGGAATTGCAAGATTTGGGAATGAAAAATTCAAAGTTTCATGTCGATATAAATTTTCCAAAATTCGATAGCGAAATAGAAAAATTTATTTCCATTGACGGGTTAGATGAAGTTGAGTTTTTATTTAGTGCTAATTTGGGTCAATCAGTAAAATCGTTAGACAAAATAGTTTCAGGCGGTGAGCTTAGTAGATTTTCATTAGCATTTAAGACAATAATTAATATTGATGGAATAGATAAGACATTAATTTTTGATGAGATAGATACAGGAATTGGTGGTAATACTGGAAGTGTAGTTGGAAAGAAAATAACAAAAATTTCAAGGAATAGTCAAGTTATTTGTATTACACATTTAGCACAAATCGCATCATTTGCAGACGCACATTATAAAATTATTAAATTAGAAAAGTGTGGCAAAACAACAACAATGGTTTCGTATATAAGTGGTTCAGAAAAAGTGGAAGAAATTGGAAGAATGATAGGTTCTATAGAAAGTAAGAATTATGCTGAACTTCATTCTAAAGAATTGATATCTGAGTCTGAAGATTTTAAATATAAGCTATCTTTTGCTAAATAATTTTTTAGATAAACATATAATTGATAAAATCCAAAATATTGAGGCAAAAATTCCAAAATAAATTTTTTGTTTGTTGATTAAACTAAAATAAATTAGGATCAACCCATAAACAAAATAATTTTTCCATTTTTTATTATCTAATATGTTGTTTTTAATAGAGGCTAGTGATAATTTGCTAGCTTTTTTTGTTTCGTTTGGAATCTTGCTTGAAAGTGCTTCAACTTGTTGCGGGTAGTTTTCTATAATATCTTTAATTGACATTATTGTTATATTTTCTGTCAATAGTAGGTTATTAATTGTCTCTTTTATATTATTATCGTATTCTATGCAATATATATAGATCTTTGCGTTTGCGTTATAATTTTCTTTTATTATTACTCATAAATATATCATAGCTTCCAGACGGGGTCAAGTGGAAACCACGTCAAATTTCGGGGGAGATTCTCCCTTGGAAATGGGCACTTTGCCTTGTGCCGCCACAAACGCAACGGCAAATTGCCATTTCTCGGACAGTTACCAAAGGCTCCCTCTGACGAGGGAGCTGTCAAATTGCCGAAATTAGGCAATTTGAC
>CAZVVP010000003.1:0-56112 GCA_964630515.1 uncultured Christensenella sp.
TGAAAAGCAAAAAAATTCTAATTACAGTTATAGCACTTTGTGTGGCATTGGTCGGTGCTTTAACTGCTCTAGTGGTTGTATTAGTTAACTCTAATCAATCCGCCAAATCTAATGTCACAGTAACATATGTTGCAGAAGATGTTGCGTGTGAGGTGAGTGCTTATTACGCTTTAGTTAATATGAAAGTAGGTAACGCAGGTCCGTACACGTTTACTAGTATGGGAAGTGCAGTTGCAATTAATGAGAGCAGTTCAACAGCAACACTTAATCCAAGTGGGGATATTGCTTTAGACAATAAGAATAGTAGAATAGTGTTTCAATATGTATTCTATAATACAATGGCTAGCACTCCAATGTATATTGAATTAACTGGGCTTCCAGATAATGATACTGAAGGGGAAAGTATTGAGAATGTAAAGCTATTGTATCATAATGACTATGACTTCTTGGATAATTATCAAATAAATGACGCTTTGTTTTCTGGATTTTATGATAGTGAACTAAATGGATCTATGGGTAAATTAGTTGTGCCAGCACTATGCACCAAGTATGTATATTTGATTGTATCAGTAGATGACCTATATGCTAACGCGTCATTTACAGGAGAGATTGAGTGGGAACTTACAAGAGGAGAAAAACCAATCACAACAGATGTAACAACTGGTAGTGTATTATCACTAAGTAATCTCTATGAAGGTTGTGAAGTTACAGAAAGTGACTTAAATCATAGTACAGTTAATATTAGAACTTTAGATTGGTATACAGATAGTTCGCTTTCTACAAAAGTTACATTTCCAGTAACAACTACAGAGAGTACTACTTTGTATTCTAGTTATCTTAAAGGTAATATACCAGAAATTAATTTATCAACTGGAGTTAGTTCATGTTATACATCTTTTTATAACAAAGGATTAACTGTTAAGCATATGGCATTAGATATAGGAGAAACTTCTACAGTTGATGGATATTCTCCAATTACATCTTCAGATACAATTCTTGTTATTCCTGATATGTTTGAGCTTTCTGACGGAAGAATTTTGCCAATCGTTTCAGTAAATGGTGCTGGGTATACGCCAATAGATATGTCTTTTGATACTGATGGAGATGGTAATGCTTGGGAATTTTCCAGTATATTAATCAATAATAGTCATGTTACAACCATGTATGTTGGTAACAATGTACAAGAATATAACAATGTAGCGTTAGAATCATGTGTACTTGAGTCTATTTATTTAGGTTTAGATATCAATTCTATTAGTGGAATGCCCAGTTTTTTGACATCTTCGACCTTAACTTCCATATATCTAGAAGAAAGTATGTGTGTAGGTAGTCAATGGGTTTTGGTTCAAGAACCTAATGGTTATTATGATGAGGATTCCTTCTATTCCTCTCAGTATGTTATTCATGTAGCAGTAGATGATTCTGTTTTTGATTCTCCACAAACATTAACTACCTATTTAAGAAGTGTTGAAATTGGTGCTTCTGTTAATGGGCATATATATAGATATAATATGTTATACTCTGCACAAGCTAATGAATAACAAAATAACAAAATCCTTATATGATTTTAAAATAACAAACTATATATCTTTAAGTTTATATAGTTTGTTTTTTATTTTTTCATAATATAAGTTTCCTTAAATTGGTTAATTGGTATATAATAAAATTATGAAATTTGCAGAAGTTATTGTTGATATTGTTAATAGTGAGGTTGATAAAGTATTCGATTATCTTATATCGGATAGTTTTTCTGTAACGCTTGGAGATATGGTTTCTGTGCCATTTGGTAGAAGAGAAATTGAAGGATATGTCCTTAATATCAAAGACACCACAAATTATGATATTGACAAAGTAAAGCCCATCTCAAAAGTAGTAATTCCACAAATAATTAAAGAAGATGTATTAAAGTTAATTAAAGAATTAAAGAACAATCTATATCTTAAATATATAGACCTAATAAAGCTGGTTATTCCATCTCAGATTAGAAACAAACAAATCCAAACACAATATATAAGAAATATTCAACTTAATCATGAAATAAATCTAGAAGACTACTATGCAACTTTGCGAAAAAATACGAAAAATCCTATTCTACTATGTCAGTATTTAGAAAAGAATGGAATAGAGAATTATACAACTTTATCTAAATTATTTACTTCTGCGTGTGTTAACAGACTACTTAATGAAAAAATTATTGTTGAGAATAAAGTGGTTAAAAACAGATTAACTCAAGAGAATGTTAGACCACGAAAAGAAGTAGAACTTAATAAGTATCAAAAGGAAGCAGTTGATACAATTACTACATCTAAGTACAAGACTTTTTTACTACATGGTGTTACAGGAAGTGGCAAAACAGAAGTTTATATAAGAGTTATTAGGCATTGTCTTATCAATAATTTAAGTGCAATAATGCTTGTTCCAGAGATTTCACTTACTCCACAGATGGTGTCTATTTTTACAGGTATCTTTGGCAGTGATATAGCAGTTTTGCATAGCGGACTAAGTGCTGGAGAAAAGTTTGATGAATGGAATAGGATTTATAACAAGGAAGCAAAAATTGTAATTGGTGCTAGAAGTGCTATTTTTGCACCAATAGAGAATTTGGGAGTTATCATTATTGATGAGGAGCATGATAATTCTTATGTATCCGATAGTAATCCTAGGTACGAAACTTATCAGGTTGCACAAATTAGAGCAAAGAATAATGATTGCCCATTAGTTTTGGGGAGTGCCACCCCTAATATAGAAAGTTATTACAAGTCTGAAACTGGCGAATTTGAGAGACTAGAGTTGCCGATAAGGGCAAACAATAAAGAAATGCCTTCTATAGAAATTGTTGATATGCTTCCAGAATTTAGAGGTGGAAATACAACTGGTTTTTCTAGTACTTTATTACTGGAACTAACTAATACTATAAGGAAGAAAAATCAAGCAATTATCTTTATTAATCGTAGAGGCTTTTCTAGCTTTATTAGTTGTAAATCTTGTGGATATATTCCAAGATGTACTTCATGCGACATAACATTAAGCTATCACAAAGAATGTAATGAACTTAAATGTCATTATTGTGGCAAAAGATTTAGAAATATTACTAAATGTCCAGAGTGCGGTAGTGATGAAATTAAACTGGGCGGAACAGGGACACAAAAGGTTGTAGAGGAATTAGAGAAAATATTTCCAAATGTACCAGTTTATAGAATGGATGTTGATAGCACAAAAAACAAGAATGGACACGCAAAGATTCTTTCAGAATTTGGCAAATCTAAACCTTCAATATTAGTAGGAACTCAAATGATAGCGAAAGGACATGATTTCCCAGAAGTAGATTTGGTAGGAATATTAGATGCGGACTTAAGTTTATTTTTTGGAGAATATAGAGCGTCGGAAAAGACTTTTCAACTAATTACGCAAGTAGCGGGAAGAGCTGGGAGAAGTGAAATTGAAGGTAAAGTTATTCTCCAAACTTATTTTCCTAAGAATTATGTTTACAATTTAGTTGCAAACTATAATTATAAGAAGTTTTATCAGAAAGAAATAAATTTGAGGAATACAACTAATTTTCCGCCTTTTGCAGAGATTATAAGAATACTTATTAGTAATGAAAATGAAGAAACTGCAAGAAACTTGACTGTAGAACTATATAACAAAATAAAAGATTTAAAAATTGAGTTTAAGGACAAAATATTTTTTATTCAAGCAATGCAATCACCATTAAATAAGCTTAAGAATAAATTTAGATTTCAGATTGTGCTTAGATATGATGTACAGATTTGCGAAACTATTAAATCAAGAGTATATGAACTACTTAATGATAGTGAACATAACAAGAGTTCAATATTTGTGGAGTTAAATCCATTAAGTTTATCTTAATAACATACTTATATTTGCAAAATATTTGAATATATGTTAAAATATTTTGATATTAACAAAAGGAAAAAGTTATGGCTATTAGAAATATAATTTTAAGTGACAATGAATTATTAAGAAAGAAAAGTAAGGAAGTCAAAGTCTTTGATGATAATTTAGCACTTCTTCTAGATGATATGTATGAAACAATGGTAAAAAACAACGGTTGTGGTATTGCTGCAGTTCAAGTGGGGATTCTAAAAAGGGCAGTTATTGTTGAAACTAATGGTTTAAAACTTGAATTGATTAATCCAGTAATTACATCAAGTAAAGGTAAGCAGTCTGGACAAGAAGGTTGTCTAAGTGTCAAGAATGTTAGAGGTGAAGTTGAGAGGCCTTATCAAATTACTGTTAAAGCATTTGATAGATATGGAAATGAGATGATTCTAACTTTTTGTGATTTTGTTGCAACTGCTATTTGCCATGAACTTGACCATCTTGATGGAATATTGTTTATAGACAAAATGAAAAAGAATAAATAGCAAGGAGAAAGAAGTATTATGAAAGTTATTTTTATGGGTACTCCTGAATTTGCAGTTCCCTCTCTTCAAGCATTAATTAATAGTAACCACGAAATTGTTGCTGTTGTAACTCAACCAGACAAAGAAGTTGGCAGGAATAAAAAAATACAATTTTCTCCTATTAAACAAGTAGCATTAGACAATAATCTAACACTTTTCCAATTTAACAAAATTAAAAATGAGGGCATTGATATTATTAACAAGCTTGATGCTGATATTATTGTTACTTGTGCGTATGGTCAAATATTAAACGAAGATATTCTATTTGCTAAGAAATTTGGTGTTATTAATGTGCACGGAAGTCTACTTCCTAAATATCGTGGAGCATCACCAATACAATCTGCAATTATTAATGGCGAAAAGATAACTGGCGTAACTATTCTAAAAAGTGATATTGGTATTGATGACGGCAATATGATTCTTAAGAAAGAACTAGAAATTAAAGAAAATGAGACTTATGGCGAACTATCTATAAGGTTGGCTAATTTAGGTGCTGAGGCATTACTTGAGGCACTAAATCTTATAGAAAACGGTCAAGCTATTTATACTCCTCAAGATTCAGGACTTGCCACTCATTGCAAAATGTTTAAATCTGGTTTTGGCAGATTAAACTTTAATAATTCAGCACGAGATATTGTTAATCTTATACATGGGGTTAATCCCTCTCCAATTGCATATATGATAATTAATGATAGCAGATACAAGGTATATAACGCACATATCCTAGACAACGAAGAAGTTTTGAAATTAAATTTAATTACAGAATATACTAATGGCGAAGTTGTTTTAGCAAAAAGCAAACAAGGATTAATCATTAAAGCATCAGATGGTTTTGTGGCAATTGACAAAATTCAAGCTGAGAATGGAAAAATTTTGCCAGTTAAAGACTTTTTGAATGGTTCTAAAATAAATGTAGGAGATGTCGCTATCAATGAATAAAGAAATTAGACAAGCCTACGCTATATTAAAAAAAGTATATTTTCAGCAATCTTATGCTGGGATAGAGTTAAATAAGACAATAAGCCGTGAAAGAGAGAATAGTAATACTAAACTTGTTACTAAGATTGTTTATGGCGTAATTGAGAATGATATACAATTACAATACATTATTGATTTATTTACTAAGGCTAAGCCAGAAGATGAAATTAATCTATTGCTAAAGATTGGAACTTACATTATAAAAAACATCAACAGTATTCCTGAGTTTGCTTGTGTAAATGAAATTGTTGAAATAGCTAAAGCAATCAAGAATACAAAAATTGCAGGATTTGTGAATGCTACGTTGAAAAATATTTGCAAAACAAAGGTAAAATTTCCAGATAGAAACAAAAATATTATTAAATACTTCAGTGTTATTTATTCTTATCCAGAATGGGTTATCGAAGAATTATTAAGGGAACATGATGAGAACTTTGTTGAAAATCTTTTGGCTCATGAACTTACAACATTAACTCATATAAGGATTTTAACTGAAAGAATAAGTGTTGAAGATTTTATTAAAATATTAGATGAGAAAAAAATTGAGTATCATAAATCAGCATATGATAATACATTCTATGTAGAATACTCTTCATTAATTAAGATGTCAGAATTACATGATAAATATATTGTTCAAGGGCTTCCAAGTATAATTACTGCCAATAATGTACCTAAAGAGTCAAAATTAATTCTTGATTTATGTGCAAGTCCTGGTGGAAAAAGTGTATTAATGGCACAAAATAATCCTGATTCAATAATTTATGCTTGTGATGTTTCTGATAATAGAGTAGAATTAATTAATAAGTATGCAAAATCATATGATGTTACAAATATTAAAATATTTCAAAATGATGCGACAATCTTGAAAGAAGATTGGATAGAAAAGTTCGATACTGTTCTTTGTGATGTGCCTTGTAGCAATTTAGGTATTGCTAACAAAAAACCTGATGTGTTGTTAAATCGTTCCAAAGAAAGTGTTGGAGAACTTAAGGATATTCAACTAAATATTTTACAAACCGCATCAGACTATGTAAAAAAGGGCGGAGTGTTGATTTATAGCACTTGCTCTATAATGAAAGAAGAGAACGAAAAAGTCATAGGCAAATTTTTGCAAAGTCATAATAACTTTGTACTAACTGAGGTTGATACTCATGGTGTAGAAGTTGAAAAATATCATAATTTATGCACTTTTTATCCTCATATTAGTAATTGCGAAGGTTTTTTCATAGGGAGATTAAAGAAAAAATGAAAATTTTATTAGATTACAATTTACAAGAATTGGAAGAGTTGGTTGTAGCTTTAGAAGAGCCTAAGTTTAGGGCTAAACAATTATTAGATGCTCTTTATAATGGAAAAAATTATAATGATAAACTTAATTTAAATAAGAGTTTAGTAGACAAGCTTTCTAATAGTAACTGCGTAATGCAACCTATTGAGATATATAAAGCAAAAGAGAGCAAAGATGGTAGTATAAAATTTCTTTACAAATTGTGTGATGGAAATATTATCGAAGGGGTTCTTTTGAATTATACATTTGGTAACACAATTTGTATAAGCACACAAGTTGGTTGCAAAATGAACTGTGCTTTCTGTGCTAGTAGTCTTAATGGATTTGTTAGAAATTTAACAGCTGGAGAAATTATTGGTCAAATTACTGCTGTAAACAAATATCTTGGCGGAAATCTTAAAAACAGAAAAATTTCTAACATAGTCCTAATGGGAAGCGGAGAACCTTTTGATAATTTTGATAATGTTGCAAGATTTTTAAGTCAAGTCACTGATGAGAAATTGTTTAATTTCAGTGTTAGAAATATCACAATTTCGACTTGCGGAATTGCCCCAAAAATTGAGAAATTAGCAGATTTAGGATATAATGTTACTTTATCAATTTCGCTTCATGCACCTAACGATACTGTAAGAAAACAAATTATGCCAATTGCAAAAAGCTATCCTATCTCAACTATTTTGGAAAGTGCTAAATATTATAATTTGATTACAAGTCGAAGAATTACAATTGAATACACTTTAATTGAGGGAGTTAATAATACAACTAATCATGCTAAGCAATTAGTTGCTTTGCTTAAAGATTTCCCATGTCATGTTAATTTAATTAAATTAAATGAAGTCGATGGTAGAAATTTGAAAAGTCCAACAATTTCTAGCTGTAAGCAATTTTTAAATATATTGACTACTAATCAAATCAGTGCAACACTTAGAAGGAGTCTAGGTGATGATATAGAAGGTGCTTGTGGTCAATTAAGAAATAAAGAATTAAGTAAGAAGGGTGATTAATATTAAAGCACAAATTTTAAAAATAATTAATGGTGGAATGACGGCTATCAGTAATGGGATAGTATATAATTGCGAACCTAATGGCAAGTCGAAGAAATCCAAAATTATGGTTGGAGACATTGTTGAATTAGAAGAAAATAACTATGGCGATAAATATGTTGTTAGTAAGATTGAGAAAAGAAAAAATTCTTTGTTGAGACCGCCACTTTGCAATATAGATAATCTATTTATTATAATGTCTAAATTGCCCAAAACAGATTATTTGCTAGTAGATAAACTGATTATTTATTGTAGAATTAATAATATAAAACCTTATATTATAGTTAACAAAATAGATTTGTACACTGAAGAAGAAATTAACGACTTAAGAAAGCAATTTAGTCCAAGTGTAGAAGATATTATTTTTGTTAGTGGAAAACAAAAAGTAGGTATTGATAAAATTTTGCAATATTTACCTAAAAATTTATCAGTATTTGCTGGACAAAGTGCTGTAGGAAAAAGTACAATACTTAACGCAATAAGTCCTAATTTAAATCTTTCAACCAATGATTTAAGCAAAAAAATTGGTCGTGGAAAGCACACAACTAGACATAGTGAGATTTATATACTTGATGATAATATTATGATTGCAGACACGCCTGGATTTAGCTTACTTGACCTAGACATAGATATAGAACCAAAAGACTTATCTAAATATTATGTTGATTTTGAAGAATTTTTAGATTGTAAATATTCTAATTGTGACCATACGAATCTACAAGACAAGGATTGTATGCTAGCAAGAGCGGTTATTGATGAAAAAGTAGATAAAAATAGATATATAAGATATACTGAGCTGTACAAAAAATTAAGAGAAAAATGGAGAAAAAAATATGATTAAATTATTCCCTAGTACAAACCCTAGCCCTGAGAACAATTTACTTCATTATATTAGAGTTTTGCAAGAAGCGGGTGTGGAATTTATGCACTGTGATGTAATGGACGGGATTTTTGTAAAAAATTCATGCTTAGATGTAGATTTGCTTAAAAAAATTGCTACTGAGACTACAGTAGGACTTGATGTCCATCTAATGATTACAGAACCTCTTTCTAATATAGACAAATACATCAAACTTCCTGCAACGTATATTACAACTCATTATGAAGCATATAATAGTGTTCAAAATATTATAAAAATGTCTAAGTATATAAGAAATAATAATAAACTAATGGGACTAGCCATAAAACCTTCGACACCAATTTCAAAAATTAAAAATATTTTGAGTTTATGTGATTTAATTTTGGTCATGAGCGTTGAGCCAGGTGAGAGTGGTCAAGTCTTTATGGAATCTACTTATAACAAAATCAAAGAACTTAGACAAGAAATAGACATTAATAATTTGAATATAAAAATTCAAGTTGATGGTGGTATTAACGAAAATAATATGCAAAAAGTAGTCAACGCAGGTGCTGATATTCTTGTTATGGGTAATGCAGTATTTATTGCTAATGACAGAGCAAAATTAGTCAAGAGCGTGAAATTGTTATATAAGCAAAACGAACAACAAAGTGACATTTAATTAACTATTTTCATATATATAACCATGAAAAATTCATATTCTTTGTTAAGATATATAAAATAAAAATGAGGTATATATGAAAATTTATTGTTTTAAGTGTCCAAGATTTCTTAGAGGTTTATTAAAACTAATTTTTTATAAACATTTAAATTAACAATAAGGGGAAACATATGATAGTTTTGGCGTACGACCATAGGGGATATAAGTTAATGCAGAGTGTTAAGAAATATCTTGAAAGTATGAATAAGCAGTACATTGAATTTGCAAACAAAGAATATGACAAGTGCGATAATTACGCATATTTTGCTAAAAAAGCTTGTGAATATATGAAAAAAAATAAAGAGTCAAAAGGTATTTTTTGTTGTGGTACAGGAATTGGTATTTCTATCGCAGCAAATAGAGTCAAAGGCATAAGGTCTGGAATTTGCCATGATGTTGAGACTACTTTTTTGGCCAGAAATGATGATGATATTAATGTGCTTGTTTTGGCTGGAAATACTACAAGTATTGTTAAAGCAAAGAAAATGATTGATGTTTTTCTTAATACAGCATTTGAAGGCGGTAGACATATAGAGAGATTGGCACTATTAGATAAATAGGCATAATCAAATAGGACAATTCATATTTATATTTTAGGAGTAGATATGAAAAAGTTCTATTTTTTTATTTTTATTATGATTTTTGCAAGTTTAATTTTTGTAAGTTGTGTTGACAACACCTACAACTTAGCACTCAATAATCTATCTGAGATTAGAAACCAAATATTGATTGCTGAAGATGAAGATATTTATATGACCTTTATGAGTGGTAAAAGAGAAAAGGATTACAACTTAGATGGTGTATCAAACGAATTAATCGATTTTTCCATAATTAATCTTTATTTTAAAGACAAGAATTACGAATATAACGAAAAAAAAGTTGAGTATTCTCTAACCATCGATGAGACTCTCTATAGCGGTGAAATGATTAATAACCCTTACGATAATAGTTTTGTAATAGATTTAGGCTTATTAGTTGATGAACTTAACTCTTTAGATATTACAATCAAAGTAAATGAAGAAAGTAAAACTTATACATTAAATAACATTAGTAAAGCTTGGAAATATAGCAACGAAAAGGCACTAGAGACAGTATGTAAAGATTTGAAAGATTATTTACAACAAGAAATCAAAGATAATAAACTTAATGCTGAAGTTGTTATTAAGATTGTTTATAATAACGACTTGAGTGATACATATTATTGGTATGTACAAATCGTAACTATCAATGGCAACACATATACAGAATTAGTTAATCCGCAAACTAACGAAATACTTGCCAAAAATATTTCTTAATACTAAACTAATCACAAACATAATATTTTGTTTGTGATTTTTTATAATTAATTTTTATTTCAGTATTTACAAAGCATAAACTGTATGTTAAAATGAACATAATATCAAACTACATTTATTTTTATTAATTTTAAACACAATGGAGGAAGAAAATGAAACAAATTAATTATGTTTCTGACGATATGGACTTTAATGCTGGAAGTTTAATTTCAAATATAATGAATACTTTTGCAGAAAATAATATAGCTCCATATTCAACTGGTAATGGCAGAATTATGACTGGTTCACAAGTTTACTATGATACTGCTAATCAAAATTTGCTTACAAGAGGTGGATTTTGTAGAAAAACGAAATGTATTGATAAGAATAACCATGAACTAGAAAGTTATCTAGAATTTAGACTATCTAAAGATGATGAAATTACAAAAATTGATTTGATTAATGATGAAATTACAAATGAAGAAATTTGTAAATTGTCAGGAATAGATGATTTAAATGAGGTACTTTCTTTGCAAGGAAACAACTTTCATTTTTATTTTCAAAAGGTAGACTTAGAATTAATGTTTACAAATAGAGGAAGTTATGTTGACTTTATTATGCAAACAGTCACTGCCAAACACTTTAATTCTGAAACGGAAAAGAAGGTAGCGTTCTTTTCGTTAATAGACCAAACTAATGAACGCCAAAATGTAGAGAAATACGAAGAGAAAACAAGCGAAATATTTAGTGTATTTAATTCAGTTATAAGTAATTATAATCTTGAGAAAGTTTCTGGTTATAGATATTCAGAACTTATGAACTTATTTCCGGAATCAACAACAACTCTTAACTTTGAAGATTGTAACGAATTATAAGACAAAAAAGTTTTTTCATTATTTGAAAAGACTTTTTTTGTTAGTTAAAACTATTAATGTATGATAAAATGTTATTGATGGACAAAGAGAATTCTATTCTAAAAACAGTTCTAATTACTTTAATAACGTTGATTTCTATAACAATTGTTTGTTGTTTAATTTTTTGGTTCTTCTTTCCAGTAACTACAGCAAATATCTGTTATAACTTAGGTCTATATGAGTCATCGGCAAGTCTTAATATAAGAGATTATAATAATACAAAAAATATAAACTCAATTGCAAAAGCAACAGATACTTATATTTATTTACAAGATTACGAAAAATATATTGATGCTTTTGAGCTTTTTTATCAAGATGAAAACTATTTCGCATATATAAATGATTTGAATACAAAAAATTATAATAATAAAGAATTCAATATTGTAACAAAAAGCTCTCTTATTAATGAAAACAATTATTATTGCAATTATTATATTAAATCATTAATTAAAAATGACGAAATATCAAAAGCAAAATCATTTGTTTTGGAAAATATTGTGGAATATTCTAAAACACAAATTGACTATTTAACTCCAGATAATTATCTTTTATCCAATATGGTTGATATAAAGGAATATAGCTGGTTTATAGAACAAAACTTTAACAACAAAAGTATCTTAGAAATAATTTATAGTAATTTTAATATTATGTATGAAGAAATACTATTGTTGAATAACGAAACAAATATTGATGAAATATATTTTTTAAATTTCAGTAGAACAAGTTTAATGATTGGTTTAGATATACAAGAGATTTGTAATAACCATATTCAAAATATATTATCTACAGATAACATATTAACATTACAAGCAAAACTAACAGAATTAGACGGTATAATAAAAGAGCATATTTAAAGAGGATAGCATATGAACAAAGAAATACGACAATTAGAAAAAAATATTTTACAATCATATGTAAATAAAATATTTGATAAAGAAAAAATTATTGATGAAGCATTTTTAAAAGTTGTTGTAGATATATCTCTCAAAAATAAAGTTGAAATTGCTGTTATTTCAAATAGAAAGGGGGAAATTCTAGATGTTGTAACAGGGGATTCTGTATCTACTTCAATTGATTCCAGAGTGCTTGCAGATAATGGTATAAGAATTCTACACACACATCCATTTGCTTCATCAACGCTAAGTGACAAAGATAAACTTCTTTTGAAAAAAAACAACTTGGATTACATAGTGGCTGTATCTGTTAATGATAATGGAGTAGGGGATTTTAGTATAGGTTATATAACAAAAGACAAAATTGTTGAAGAAAAGTATGATTATGCTTTGTATATTAACAAATACGGAATTATGGAAAAAATTAATTATATTATTAAAGAAAATAGAAAAAATAAGCCTAGCACAATTAGTTCAGACCTTGAGAAAGACAAAGCAATACTGGTTGCCGTTGATATTAACAGAAGTTATTTAAACCTTGAAGAGTCTTTAGAAGAACTAAAAGGTTTATGCCTAACAGACAATATTGAAGTTGTCGGAGTTGTAACACAAAACAAATCTGCTCCTGACCCAAAATTCCTAATTGGTATTGGAAAATTAGAAGAATTAAAAGACTTAGTAATAAGAACTGAAGCAAATTTAGTTGTTTTTGAAAACGAATTATCTGCAGGTAAACAAGTTAATTTGTCTAACTATCTTAGTGTTAAAGTTATAGACAGAAGTATGCTAATTCTAGATATCTTTGCAAAAAGAGCTAGAACAAATGAGGGTAAACTACAAGTTGAATTAGCACAACTTAAATATATGCTACCTAGATTAAAATCTTATATTGACTCTTCCAACAGATATGGTGGAGGAGTTGGTATGCGTGGACCGGGTGAAACAAAACTAGAATTGAACAGGCGTGTTGTTGAGAATAATATCATTAAGAAATCAAACGAATTAAAGAAGCTAAAGCAACATAGAGAACTTAACAGAAAAAATAGAAAAGTCAATACAAATCCAACAATCTCTATTGTAGGATATACCAATAGTGGAAAAAGTAGCCTTCTTAATCTTTTAGCAAAAGATGATATTTATGCTAAAGATGAATTGTTCGCGACCTTAGACACAACTTCTAGAAAAGTTTGGTTAGGAGACAAGAAAGAAGTAATTATAACTGATACTGTTGGGTTTATTAGCAATTTACCACATGAATTTATAGAAGCATTTAGTAGTACATTGGAGGAATGTATTTATTCAGATTTGTTGTTACTTGTTGTAGACATATCTAATCCAAGTTACGAATCTCAAATAAAAGTTTCATTAGATGTATTAGAAAAATTAGGTTCTAGTGTACCAATTATAAAAGTGTATAATAAGTGTGATAAAGTAGATATAACTGAATTTAAAGAAAAATTAAATGATGGTATTATTATCTCAGTAAAGACTAATTATGGTATCGAAAATTTGAAACAGAAAATTAAAAATTTTTTTAAAAAATAGTAGCACACAAATTTACTTCCTGCATATTATGAAGTAGAAAGCAAGACAAATGTTTTGTTTCTAACAGCTGTTAAATATAATATTTTTGCTTTTGAAAAAACGATTCAAAGTAGGAGGTTATGTTTATGTTTTTTGGTCATATGAACGGTGGCTGTGGTTGCGGTGGAAACATGAATCACAAAGATAAAGACAACGATTGTTGCTGCTTAATAATTTTAATTTTATTATTATGTGGTAATTGCAATTTTGGTTTTGGTGGAGACAACTGCTGTTGTGATATCATTATCTTATTGTTATTATTAAGTTGCTGCGGTTGCGGTTCTAATCATTGTTAATTAATATACATATTTTACACATATAGTTTACAAAATTTTACACAATTATATAAACACAAGAGGGGTCTCTTGTGTTTTTTCTTTTTTTATTTATTATTATATAAATTCATGGTTTGACAAACTACTTTAAATATGTTAACTTAAGTATATGAGAATTACAAGTACTAAATTTATTAAGAGTGTTGCTAATGGCAAAGATATAATTAATGATGGCAAGAATATGATTGCCTTTGTAGGAAGAAGTAATGTTGGAAAAAGTTCATTACTTAATTTTTTGGTAAATAACAAGAATATGGCTAGAACAAGTAGTACACCTGGAAGAACAAGGTTAATTAATTATTTTCTTATTAATAATGATTTTTATTTTGTTGATTTACCTGGTTATGGTTTTGCTAAAGGCTCTAAAGAAGAAAGTTCTAAATGGGACGATTTGATGGACCCATTCTTTACAGATAGCGAAAAATTGAAATTAGTTTGTGTTTTAGTTGATTGCAGAATTTCTCCAACAGAATTAGACCGCAATATGATAACTTATTTAACATATTATCAAATACCTTTTATTGTAATAGCAACCAAAAGTGATAAATTGCCTAAAACAAAATTAAAACCAACTATCCAAAAACTTGCTAGTGATTTAGGACTAGCAATTGGCAATGTGTATATCACAAGCTCTTCTAACAAACAAGGAAGAGATGAAGTTTTACAAAAATTTGAACAATTCTTGGACTAGGAAAATGGAAAATAAAATACAAAGATTAGACAATTACTCAACTATAGATTCGTATAAAACATATTTCAATATGTTTATTTTTACAGTTATCTTTTCGCTTATCTATAATTTAATTATTTCGATACTTATTAGTGCCGGGGGACTTTCAGCTGAAACAATTGATAGTAACCCAATTATTATGTATGCACAATGTTTTGTAAGTCCCTTAATGTTTTTTTCTTTGTTCTTATGGCAAAATAGGGGGAAAAAATACAACATAAAGCAAATTTTAGGTGTAAATAAAAAAATAAGTTATAAGACTGTTCTTTTATCAATTATAGTTGCTATATTTTGTCTTTTCTTATTTTCAAATATAGCAACGCTATTTAATTATTCATTAAAATTTATAGGTTTTAATCCACCTGATGAAATTAATTTGCTTAAAGATAATTTTGGTCACTTGCTACTTAATATTTTTGTTCTAGCTTTACTTCCTGCAGTTTTTGAAGAACTTATCTTTAGAGGAATAGTATTTAAAGGCTTAATTACAGACCACAAACCAATTGTAGCAATATTATTAACTACATTTATGTTTACCTTTATGCATGGGACTTTACAACAAACTTTTTATCAATTAATTTTGGGTCTAGTTATAACCTTAATTATGTATGTAACAGATAATATACTATATCCAATTATTGTGCATTTTTGCAATAACGCTATAGTTATTATCGTTGATTATATCACTTATCATCAAGAAGTGGCAGGAACATTTGCTACTGACTTTTTTAGCATAGTTAATTATTTCTTATTAGCATTTGTGGGAGTAGTTTTGTTTTATTTAATTTTTGATAAATTAATTAAAAATAACAAAGCCACAACTACTACAACTACTGAGTTTAAATCATTTAAGAAATACTCCTTAAGAGAAAAAGAGTACTGTGTATTAAGTTTATCTTTGGCTGTAGTGATTTGGGTAATTACTACTATCACAATTCTTGTTCAGGGGTAAAGATATGGAATATATTAAAGAACAGAAATTTAAATCCGTTTACAAAACATATCTTATATATTTTATTGTATTGATTTGTTTTATTGCAGTTAGAATTATGTCTTCATTGGGGACATTTTCCGAATTAAATTCTAATATTGCTGATGTTATTTATACTATATTAATAGAAGTTGTTTGTTTATTCATAATACCTTTAATCCTTTATTGTGTTTTTATTAAAGTAAAACCAAAACAAGTATTTCGTACTTGTAATTTTAGTAAAATAAGTTTCAAAACAGTACTTTTATCAATTCTATTAGGCACAGTAATGTATTTTTTGACTGTATTGTTATCTACATTCTTTAACGGAATAATAATCTTGTTTGGATATCAATCTAGTGGTAGTTCTACAGAAGAATATACTCTAATAACATACATTATTCAGATTTTTACTACTGCATTACTTCCAGCAGTGTGTGAAGAATTCTTACACAGAGGTATACTTTTACAAGGTACAAAACATATAGGATTTACTCGTTCAATTATTATTAGTTCATTTCTATTTGGGTTGATACACTTAAACATTACCCAAGTATTTTATGCATCTGTACTTGGTTTGATTATAGGATATGTCTCAGTTGTTACTAAAAATATTTGGCCAGCCATTATTATACATTTTATGAATAATTTCTTATCAATTACTGACAATTATCTTTCGTCCAATGTTACTTGGTACAAAACATTTATGCAAAGTATCTACAGTTGGTTTAATAGCATTAATTATATTTTAACAGTCCTAATAATAACAGTAGTTTTGATGTTGTTAGTTTTGATTATATATTTCTTAATTACAAGATTGTATTACAATGGATTGGTAAAGAAAGTAGAAAAAAGCATATCGGAGGTTTATCAAAAGAATGGACAGGTCTCAACTAATATGCCAATTCTTATCGAAAATGAAGAGGTCTTAAACTTAGTAGAAAGTACAACTACTCTTAATTTAGATTTTAATAGTATAAAAAACCCACTTGCATTATTGATGCCAAAACAAACTAAAGTTTATAGAAGCACATACAAAGATAAAATATTTCTTAAAGGCTCATTTGTTCTCAGCATAATTATTACTATATTTACATTTATTTGGGGGTTGATGTAATGAAAATTAATATTTTGTGTATAGGCACCATTAAAGAGAAATTTTTTACTCAAGCTTGCAACGAATATATTAAGAGAATTAGTCGTTATCACACAATCGACATTTTTGAATTTGAGGAAGAAAGAATTCCAAAAAATGCCAATCAAGCAGATATTGCTAAAGTTAAAGTAAAAGAGAGTATGAAATTTGAAAAGTATCTGAAAGGATACAATGTAGTATTAGATGTAAATGGTAAAAGTATGCCAAGTATTGACTTTGCTAAACATATCGAAAAAGTAGCTCAAACAAATTTTGTTATCAATTTTATCATAGGCGGAAGTTATGGGTTAAGTGACAACTTGAAAAAACAAGCAGATTTGCTACTTAGCTTCTCAGAGTTTACTTTTCCTCACCAATTAATGAGAGTAATTTTGTTGGAACAAATATATAGGGCAACAACTATTAATAATAATATATTGTATCATAAATAATAGGGGAGTGATAACAATGCTAACTGAAACTTTAGTTGAGAAAACAAAAAAAATAGAAAAAATCAGTTTTGCAATTTTTATTATTAATAAATTGAAAAACAAAAAGGTACTTGGATTAACGACAACAGAATGGTTAAAAAAAGAATTTGTTGGGTTGCCTCTTTATATTATAGACAATAATAACGACGATAATATAAAAGAAAAAATAAAACCTTATGCTATTAATTATGATTATATCTTTATAATCAATAACAATACGCCATTTATAACAAAAAATCTGATTGATAATATAATGGAATATATTTGGTTTAAAAATAGTCTTGCTTGTAAGCTATATTTAGGTGCAGTATATAAGACAAGTTACTATTTAGCTACAAACGAAATTAATTATGATAATTTCTACATGCAAAACCAAGAACAATTTGCTATAGTCGAAACAGAAGAACAAGTCGCTATGGCAGAAAAATATTTTTCAAAAAAGATAATATTAGAAAACCAGAAAAAAGGTGTAATGTTTGAAAATCCAAATTCTGTTATATTGTCTCCATTCTGCGAAATAGGAAAAGGTACAACAATTTTTAGCAATTGTGTAATTAAAGGCAAGACAAAGATAGGTAGTAACGCAATTATAAATAATAATACTACTATCATAGACTCAACCATAGGAAACAACACTTCTATGTCTAATAGCAATATTACAAAATGCAAAATTGGAAACAATGTTATAATTAGTCCTTATTGCACAATAAACAAATCAAAAATCGCGGATAATTGCTTTATAGAAGGGTATTGTTTAATTGACAACTTTTCAGTAAACAAAAATGAATTAATAAAAGCAAGAACTACATTACAAAAAGAAAAAAACTAAAGGAGAACTTATGCTTGTTTTAGTAGGACTAGGAAATCCAGACAAAATTTACGAAAAGACTTATCATAACATAGGCTTTATGGCAATTGATTATTTTGCTAAGCGTCATAGTATAGAATTTACAAAAAATAAATATAACGCAAAAGTTGCAGAAGCTATGATTAATGGCGAAAAAGTAATATTATTAAAGCCAACGACTTACATGAACTTAAGCGGAAATAGCGTAAGTGCTATTATTAATCAATTGAAACTTCCTCTAGATAACTTATGTATAATTTATGATGACATAGATTTAGAAGTTGGAAGTCTTAGGTTAAGAACTTCAGGAAGTGCAGGAACACATAACGGAATGAGAGACATTATAAACAAGTTAAGTTCAAAGGATTTCTTAAGACTAAGAGTAGGTATTGGACGACCTGAAAAAATGTCTTTAATTGATTATGTTTTGTCAAAAATATCTAAGGATAGAGAATCTATATTTAATAAAGTTTTTGAAGAAGTTGCAAATGTTCTTGATGAATTTATAATAAAAAAAGGAAAAATAGAATCAAAAAGCATTTCAGTACAAAATGATTAAACAAATTATTGATAGAAATAGCAATTTAAGAATATTCTTTGACGCAGTTGAAAATAATAAAAAAATCAGCCTACTAAACTGCGGAGAAGGAGAAATGATACAGTTATTGGATGAAATTAATCATCCAAAACTTTTTGTTGTCCCTAATAAAGATGAAGCTAACAAATTTGCTGAAAAGTTTAAATTACTCAATTTTAAAGTCAATGTATGTACAGATATCCCTGATTTATTCCTTTCCGATTACTCCGTTGGTGAAAATGAGTATCTTAATTTTTTAACAAACCTAAATAATTCTGAAATCGATATTCATATAATAACACCAAATGTTATAATGCTTCCTCTTCCTAAGACAATTATTAATTCAACATTCAATATTTCAGAAGGTGATGATATATCGATAGATGAGTTAGTAAAAAAACTTTCTTCTTTTGGCTATAAGAAAGTTGAATCTATTAGTTGTTCTGGAGAAATTGTTACGCGGGGAGAAATTGTTGATATTGTCAAGTTTGGAACAAATGATGGTGTAAGAATTACTTTTGACTATGATACTATATCGAAAATTCAAATCTTAGATGATAGTTATATTCAAGTAAAAGAAAATATTAATAGCATTTCTTTTGGACAAACTAAGTATTTGTCAATTAATCTAGATGCTACTAATTCTATTATTGCCAAATCCAAAAATGCTGAAATAAAAAAATTATTTGATAATTATTTAGAATTTAATAGTAACTATAATAATTTGTGGTTTTTACCTTTTTCTGAAGAAGAATTAGTTAGTTTATACAGTGTTGTGTCTATTGATACTATTATTGCATTCTCAGACATTAAGCAAGTTTGGGACTCTGCAGAAAATTATATCAAAGAATATGACCAAAAAATTAAAAATGGAAAGGAAAACAATTTATTACTAAGAAATCATACCAATCCTTTAAGATTAGAAAATTTAACACTTAAAGATGTCAAAAATACTTGTCTTGGTTTTCAGTTTATTAATAATGCTAATAGAATATTTACACCGAACAGTGTATTTTCTTTCAAGTGTATGCCTAACATACATTATGGAGAAAATTACAAATCATTAGTAATAGATTTAATTAACTACAATAAACAAGGCTTTACAACTATTGTTTTTGTAGATGAAATTAATTATAATCAGTGCATTTCAAGACTAAGAGGAAATGTTAATTTTGTTGAGTGTAAAAATATTTTTAGCATACAAAAACAAAATATTAATATTATTAAAAAAGAATTCCTTAATTCTTTTAATTTTTTTGAGGAAAAAATAGCTTGTATTGGCAGTAATTGTATAGGAAAAACAGTTTATAAAGTGAAAGAGAAAGTAGACCTATCATCTACTGATATTTTGACAGAAATTGAATTGCCTAAAGCAAATGATTATGTTGTACACAAAATACATGGAATAGGAAAGTGTTTAGGTATTCAAAATCTTACTCTTTCTAAAGATTTAAAGAAAGACTATATAGTAATTGAGTACAAAAACGAAGATAAACTATATTTACCAATTGAAAATGTTGATAGTATAACAAAGTATATTGCAGATACAGAAACACCAACTTTGAACAAGCTTGGCGGAACCGAATTTAGAAAAGTAAAAGACAAAATTAAATCTTCCGTTAAAGATATAGCAGAAAATCTTATTAAAATTTATAAGGAAAGAGAAGAATCTAAAGGCTTTAAATTTCCTCACGATGATGATATACAATCACAATTTGAAAACGATTTTCCTTATCCATTAACGTTTGACCAACAACAAACAATTGAAACCATAAAAGAAGAGATGGTCTCTGGCAAATTGATTGATAGATTAATCTGCGGTGATGTTGGCTTTGGAAAAACTGAAGTAGCCATGAGAATAGCATTTAAAACTCTTCTTGCAGGTAAAAATGTCGCTGTATTGTGCCCAACTACAATACTTAGCGAACAGCACTACACAACATTCTCAAATAGAATGGAAAAGTATGGAATTAATATTAATGTTTTGAATCGTTTTAAAACAACAGCAGAAACAAAAAAGATTATTGAAGATATTAATCATGGCAAAATTAATTTAATTATAGGTACTCATAAATTACTTAATGATAAAATTCAATTTAAGAATCTAGGACTATTAATTATTGATGAAGAACAGAAATTTGGTGTTGAACATAAAGAAAAGATAAAAAATTTAAAAAAGCAAGTGAATGTTTTAACATTAAGTGCAACACCTATTCCTAGAACTTTACATTTGTCATTAAGCGGAATTAGAGATATATCAACTATCCAAACTCCACCATCTAACAAAATTACAACTCAAGTAAGTGTTATGGAATATAACGATTTTACAATAAAGCTTGCGGTTGAAAAAGAAATAGATAGAGGCGGACAAGTATTAATAATTTATAACAAGGTTGAAACAATTGACCAAATTTCGAAACATTTTTCTAAATTGCTAGACAACAAATATATTATTGATACAGCTCATGGTCAAATGAGTTCAAATATCTTAGAAGATAAAATAATGCAACTCTATAATGGAAAAACCCAAATTTTAGTATCAACAACTTTGATTGAAAACGGGGTGGATTTGCCCAATGCAAATACGCTAATTATACTAGAATCTAACAAATTAGGCTTATCTCAATTGTATCAATTAAAGGGTAGAGTAGGTAGAGGCTCTAGAGAATCTTATGCGTATTTTATGTATTCAGGAAGTTTGACAGATATTGCTTACAAAAGATTAAAAGCAATAAGTGAATTTACTTCAATGGGTAGTGGTTTTAAGATTTCTATGAGGGATATGGAATTAAGGGGAGCTGGTAATATTTTTGGAGCGCAACAACATGGGCATTTAGACAAAATCGGATATTCCATGTATATGTCAATTTTAAACAGTTCAATTGAAGAAATAAAAAATAAGGTGAACACTAATAAACTTTATCAAGAAATTAGAATTGAGACCGATATGCCTACTAACATTCCTAACTCTTCAGTGTTTAATACTAACCAAAAAATGTCACTATACAGTAGAATTGCACAGATAGACACTGCAGAAAAATATAATGACATCATGTCAAAAATCAATGATATTTGTAATGAAATACCTAAATCTTTAGAAAATTTATGTAAATTCTCATTAATAAAGAATAAACTTTACAAATACAAAGCAACAAAGTTAATTGTTAAAAATTCAGATTTTAGAATAATTTTTGATAAAAATGTAAATATCGAACATTTATCTAATCTTATTAACAAAAATAATTCTTTAGATTTAGATGGAAATGTTTCGTTAGTGATTAGACAAATTGACAAAAACAAAATATTAGATTATTTGATATCCATATTATAGCGTATAAATTTATAAAAAAATGGTTAATATCCCATTATATTAGTTGCTAAATTTTTTTAAATTATATATACTATCTAAGTTAGACAAAGATGTTGAAAACATCATAATATATAACACAATTAAAAGGAAAAAATATGAAACACATTAAAAAATTTCTATCAATGCTAGTTTTTGTTGCAATTTTTGTAGCTTCCATGTTTTCAATGACTGCTTGTAACTTGATTGTCACTGATGTTACTGCTTACTATGAACAAGTCGTAGCTACTTTTGAATTTGAGAACAAAACAATCAATGTAAAGATGTCAGACCTTAATAATACTTTCAAAAATTATGGTTATTCTAGATATAAGCAAGGATATTATTCTTCATTGGAAGAGTGTATTAAGGATTCTTTGGACTATTATATTCAAAAAACTTTACTTATTAATCATATAGCTGTGTCTTTGCAAGAAATTTACGAAGATACTAACAATGAGTTATATAATTTGTCATTTGTTGATTTTGAGAACTTTGATTGGGAAACCACATTAGAAAATATCTATGAAAGTGATACTGCTAATGCTAAAGAGATAAGATATAACGCTTTCACTTCTATGCAAGAAACAGTTGATGGTTTTGTAGAGGATATATTGGAAGAAGACGATAAGTTAGCAGAAATAGAAACTGATCAAGAAGAAACTCTTAGAGATACTAAAGAAGAATATGAATCTGCTCTTGTTGTTTACGAAGAAGATATTTTTGATGATGATGGCAAATATTTAGATACAGTAACTAAAGTAAAATATAATATCGAAGAATTAGAACTATTTAATAAGTCAAATGTTAGCAAACACTTTGAACTAGTAAATAATTATAGTCAAGATTTGACAGCAAAAGGTTATAATAAATATATAAACTATCTACAACAAACTGCTAAATCAGAAGAAAGAAGTACTAAGATAGAAGATGTTATCGCTTTTGAAGAAAAGGCCAACATTAAGGCGGAATTTGAAAACCAACTTTTGAAATTGTATGAATATTGGTATCAAACAAATCAAGAAGTTCCAACAGAAAAGATTGTTGAGTATTACAAAAACCAATATAATAGCCAAAAGAAAGAGTTTGAAGATAATATCAATGCCTATAGAACTGCGATGAATGATTATACTAGTAATTATGTTTACTATAACAATAATTCTGGGCAAGAGTATGTTGTTGTTAATCATATCTTGATTAACTTCTCTGCCGAACAGAAAGCTGAATTGGAGAAGCTAGAAGCAGATTATGAAAGAGACAAGACTAGTTTTGCTAATGACACAGATGCCTTAGAGGCTTTAGAAAAAAAATATGAAAAAGACAGAATAAATGTTATTGTGACTACTAAATCAGTTTATGAAGTAGATGGAGTACAGAAAGAAGATTATATCGGCAATATAATTAACGATATCAAAACTTATGTTTCTACAAATAACATCAAATCAAATGAAATCATAAGCGAAAAAGAGTTGTTAACTAAGAAAGCTAAGAATTTTGAAGATATGATGTATATTTATAATGACGATAGTGGAAATATGAACTCAGATTTTTATTATGCTATTAATGTAAATGAAGGCGTTGATTCTCAATATGTTACAGAATTTACTGACGGTGGAATTGATTTATATAAAAACTATCAACCAGGTGATGTATTAACTTATCCAGTAATTAGTACTTATGGAATCCATATTATGTTCTATTCTGGTGTTGCTGGAAACATTATAGAATCTATCGATTCATTAACAGCAGAAATGTTACTTACAAACACAGTAAATCCTGCTAGTGACAAAACTATTTTCGAATATGTTTATGATACTGTAGAATCAGATTCTGCCCTAGTTGACAATTATAATAATTATGTAAATAGTTTATTAGCACAAATGTATAATTCTGCTAATATTATAACTGATGAATACAAATATAACGATCTATGGAGTTAATAATTAAGTCAAACAAATGTACGATATTTGTTTGACTTTTTTTTAAAATTCTTATATCATTTTAATAGTTAAATCATGTGAGGACTTATGATAATATTAGGAATCGACCCAGGAATAGCAATAGTAGGCTTTGGAGTAATTGAAAAGACTAAAAACGATATTAAAGTCATTGACTATGGTGTAATTACAACTCACAAAGATACAAGAACACCAAAAAGGTTACAGCAAGTATATAGTGGCATAATGCAGTTGATTGATAAATACAAACCAGACGCAATTGCGTTAGAAGAATTATTTTTCAACAATAATGTAACTACTGCTATTACAGTAGCACAAGCAAGAGGGGTTTTGCTTATAGCCAGCGCTAATTATACAGATAACTTATTTGAATATACACCACTTCAAATAAAACAGGCATTAACTGGCAACGGTAGGGCAGAAAAAAAACAGGTTCAATATATGGTCAAGGCTATTCTTAATTTAAACTCAATTCCTAAACCAGATGATGCAGCAGATGCATTAGCGGTCGCTTTAACACACGCACAAACAAATACTTTCTTAAGTCAAACACAAATAAGGTAGGATATTATGTATTCATTTATAACAGGAACAATCGAAGAAAAACAGGAAAATTTAATTGTTATCAATAATAACGGCATTGGTTATGAAATCTTTGCTTCAACAATGACAGTTAATAAGGTCGCACCAGTAGGTGAAGAGGCAAAAATTTATACATATTTACATGTAAGAGAAGATGCTATGCAGTTATTTGGTTTTAGCAATAAACAAGAAAAAGATGTGTTTCTTTCTTTGATTTCTGTATCAGGGATTGGTGCAAAGACCGCAATCCAAATGTTATCATATATTTCAGCACCAGAGCTTGTTAACGCGATAATCTTTGGTGATGTTAAACTTATCGCTTCAATCAAAGGAATAGGAAAAAAGACAGCTGAAAGAATATTGTTGGAATTAAAGAACAATATCAATCAGCTAAATGGTATTACATTGGAAAATTATGGAGACTTCCCTGATAATAACCTTGATGAATCCGCAATAGATGAAGCAGTTAATCTTCTTGTTAATATGGGATTAACAAAGATGGATGCAGTAAAGATAATTAAAAAAGTTGCTGAGCCTAATGACACTACAGAGATGATTATAACTAAAGCATTAAGGAATATGGGATAATATGGATTTTGATGAAAGAATTGTTACAAGCACCAAATATTTAGATGAACAAGAGGTCGAAAACACCTTAAGACCAGCAATAATGGATGAATATGTTGGTCAAGACAAGATAAAAAATAACCTAAAAGTTTATATTGGTGCAGCTAAAAAAAGAGGGGAAGCTTTAGACCACGTGCTTTTGTATGGACCTGCAGGTTTAGGGAAAACAACTCTAAGTCATATTATAGCTAACGAATTGGGTTCGTCAATCAAAATTACAAGTGGACCTGCAATTGAAAAGGTTGCAGATTTGGCAAGTATCCTCACAAATCTTAACAAAAACGATGTATTGTTTATAGATGAAATACATAGACTTTCTAGAGCAGTGGAAGAAATATTGTATCCAGCTATGGAAGACTATGCATTAGATTTTATTCTTGGTAAGGGACCAAGTGCAAGAACTATGAGGCTAAAATTACAGCCTTTTACTCTAATTGGTGCTACCACAAAAGCAGGTATGCTTACAGGTCCTTTGAGAGACAGATTTGGAGTTGTATGTAGATTAGAATTATATTCTGAAGAAGAGCTATCAGCAATTATTTCTAGGTCTGCAAATATTTTAAAGATGGATATTGAGAAAGATGCTTGCATGGAACTGGCTAGAAGAAGTAGGGGAACTCCAAGAATTGCTAATAGATTTCTAAAAAGAGTTAGAGATTTTGCTGAAGTAAAAGAAGAAAAAACAATCACACTTGAAACTACCAAAGAAGCATTAGATAGACTAGAAGTAGATGAATTAGGTTTAGATTTTACAGATAGAAGAATTATGTTAACCCTAATTGATAAATTTAACGGAGGACCAGCAGGATTAGAAACTCTTGCAGCAGCAACAGGCGAAGATGCCAATACCATTGAAGATGTTTACGAACCATATCTTATTCAACTTGGTTTTATTGCAAGAACTCCAAGAGGAAGAGTTGCGTTACCTAATGCATATAAACATTTTAATAAGAAAATATCAACTCAAAGGCAAAATTATTTAAAAATGTTTATTGAAAATGATGATGAAGAATAAAAAACTATTGTTTTTTGTTTCAAATAATAGTAAAATAAAGATAATTAAGCACAATTGTTTTATTGTGCTTTAATTTTTGTAAAGGAAAACATATGGAAAAAGACATTTTTAACGTAGAAACTTATGATTATTATTTACCTGAAGAACAAATAGCTCAGAGACCTATTGAAAAAAGAGATGAGTCTAAGTTGTTAGTATATAACAAAAACGACAATTCAATAGAGCATAAACATTTTTATAATATAATCGATTATTTAAACAAAGATGATGTTTTAGTGTTAAACAACACCAAAGTTATTCCAGCTAGACTTTTTGGTGTAAAAGAAGAAACAGGTGCCAAGATTGAAATATTATTACTTAAACGCATTAATAATACTGACTGGGAAGTATTAATGAAACCCGGTAAAAGGGCAAAAAAAGGTACAATAATTTCGTTTAATGACAAATTAAAACTAGAAGTTTTAGAAACTTTGGAAGATGGTAATAAAATAGTAAAATTTATTTTTGAAGGGGTATTTGAAACAATACTAGACGAAATTGGCGAAATGCCTTTGCCTCATTATATTAAAGAAAAATTAACTAATAAGCAAAGATATCAAACTGTTTATGCCAAAGAACAGGGTAGTAGTGCCGCACCAACAGCCGGTTTACATTTCACAGAAGAGTTGCTTGAAAAAATCAAAAATAAAGGCGTAAAAATCGTTAATGTATTACTTCATGTGGGGCTTGGAACTTTTAGACCTGTCAGTGAAGATAATATCTTAAATCATAAGATGCACACAGAATATGTAGAAATTGCTGAAGAATCTGCAAAAATTATAAATGAAGCAAAAAGAAATGGTAAAAGAGTAATCGCAGTAGGAACGACCAGCATAAGAGCATTAGAATCATGCGCAAGTGATAATGGATTAGTTGAATCTACAAAAAAAGACACTAATATCTTTATATATCCAGGCTATAAGTTCAAAATTGTAGACGCAATTATAACAAATTTCCATTTGCCAAAAAGCACATTAATTATGCTTATTTGTGCTTTCTGCGGAATAGACGAAACATTAAAATTTTACAAAAACGCTGTTGATGCAAAATATAGATTTTTCAGTTTTGGTGATGCGTGCTTTTTGTATTAAAAGGAAGATAAAATGAATAATGAATATTTTAGTTATGAAGTAACAAAAATTTGTAAACAATCAGGAGCAAGAATTGGTGTATTACACACTCCTCATGGGGATATAGAAACGCCAGTATTCATGCCAGTAGGAACACAAGGAACTGTAAAAAGTTTATCTCCAGAAGAGTTAAAAGAAATAAACACTCAAATTTTGCTTTCTAATACTTATCATTTATATTTAAGACCTGGTGATGAAATAATAAAACAAGCAGGTGGATTACATAAGTTTATGAATTGGGATAGACCAATATTAACAGACTCTGGCGGATTTCAAGTTTTCTCTCTTTCCGATATGAGAAAGATTACTGATGATGGTGTTGAGTTCAAATCACATTTAAGTGGGGCAAAACACTATATCACACCAGAGAAAGATATGGCAATTCAGAATAACATTGGTTCTGATATAATTATGGCTTTTGATGAATGTACAACTTACGGGACAAGTTATGCAGACAGCAAAAAAGCTATGGATAGAACGATTCATTGGTTAGAGAGATGTTATAATTATCACAACAATCCAAAACAGGCTCTTTTTCCGATTGTACAAGGGAATTTTTTTGCAGACTTAAGGCTTGAAAGTTTGAAAAAAACTTTACCATTTGTAAAGCATGGAATAGCAATAGGTGGATTATCTGTAGGTGAGCCAAAAGAAAAAATGTATGAAATGCTTGATGTTTTAAAAGATAAACTTCCAGATGATGTCCCACACTATTTGATGGGTGTAGGAAGTCCAGATTGTATTCTTGAGGGGGTAATTAGAAATATTGATATGTTCGATTGCGTTTTACCTACAAGAATCGCAAGAAATGGAACTGCAATGACTTCTACTGGCAAAATAGTTATTAGAAACGCAATTTATAAACAAGATTTCACAACTCTTGACGCAGAATGTGATTGTTATACTTGCAAGAATTATACTAGAGCATATTTAAGACACTTAATCAATGCTGATGAAATTCTTGGGGCAAGATTATTAAGCCTTCATAATATTAAATTTTTAACAAATTTAATGGAGCAAATCAAACAAGCAATTAGAGAAGATAGATTACTAGATTTCAAAGATGAATTTCTAAAAAAATATAACAATTAACATAATTTAACATTTATTTCTTTGTAAGTTTATATTATTTTTGATATAATATGACTAGACTTATAATTAAAGGAGACTATAAATGAATCTATTATTAAGCGAAACTGCTACAAGTTCTTGGTTGGTTTGGGTAATTCTTATCGTTGTAATGCTTGTTATGATAGTTCCTCAATATTTGAAAAGAAAGAAAGAAACTACCAAATTGCAAGAAACTCTTAATCAATTAAAAACTGGTGACAGCATAATTACATATTCTGGTGTTTTTGGCAAAATCATTAGCATGAGAGAAACTACAGTTGGTAAAGTTTTCGTAATTGAGACAGGTGATGACAAACACAAGTCTTATCAGGAAATCCACATAGATGCAATTATGGGTGTTGACACTAAAAGGGACATTATTCTTGATGCAGAAGGAAATGATATAACTTTTGCTGATGAAGACAATGCTAAAGAAGTAGAAATAGCTGAACCAGAAACTCTAGCTGAATCTAAAACTTCTGAAGAATTAGAAAAAGAAGTATTAGAAGAAACAGCTAAAGATACTGAACCTAAGAAAGCTAAAAAAGCTAAAAAAGCTAAAAAATAAGATGATAATCCAAAGATTATCATCTTTCTTTTTTTGTTTAAATAAAAAAACTCAACTATGTAGTTGAGTAATTATTATTTTTCTTCTACTTTCTTAGTAGTCTTTCTAGTTCTCTTAACAGGTGCTTTTTCTTCTTTCTCAGCAACTTTTTCTACTTTAACTTCCTTTACTTCTTCTACAACTGGTGTAGTAGTAGCAACTTCTTTCTTTAATTTGTCTAAAGCAGAAGAAAGTCTTGCAACCTTATTACTAGCATTGTTCTTATGAATAACACCTTTGCTTTGTGCAGCATCAATCTTACTGATAGTTTCTCTCAATAAGTTTTCTGCTAATTCAATGTCTTTAACAGTAAGAGCTTTCTTATACTTCTTGATTTGAGTTCTTAAAGAATTTCTAACCAATCTGTTTTCTTCTCTTTTTCTAGCAATTGTGTTAATTCTTTTCTTTGCAGATTTAATATTTGCCACGATTTTTCTCCTTATTAATTATCATTTTCTGAAAATCTGAGTTATTTTAACATATAAAATATTAAAAAGCAAGATTATTTTGACAATTTATTAAATTTTGTAGTTTATTATTTAACTAACCTGTTAAAAATTATAAAAATCATATTTTTGTGGGGATAGAGAGTGAAGAAAAAGTACGATTCCGATATTATAATTGATTTGATAGAAAATAAGAAATTAGAAGTTGATGATTTCATTGTAAAAGAAGATGACAGTTCAGTAAAATCAAAACATTATATTGTTGAAAATTTTAAAATTAATAATCAGAAACAATCTAAAGAAATTGAACGGCCTATTGGCGAATATTCCTTAATCTCAATTGAAGATATTAGATATGTATCGGATAAAATAAAAAAACAATATATAAATGTAATTTCCGAAAAATTATTATGCTTGCTTCCAACAATTAAATGCTCTGATGAAATCATAATTGTAGGTTTAGGCAATCAAAATATTGAATCAGATAGCCTAGGTCATAATGTTGCAAATAAAATAATCGTAACTAGATATTTAGATTACAAAAAAAATAATTGGCCAAAAATTTCTTCAATAACTCCTTCTGTTATGGGAATTACAGGCATTGAATCAGCCGATATTATCGAAAGTATAGTCAATAAAATTTCTCCCAAATGTATTATAGTAATTGATTCTTTGTGTGCTTCTTCTCCAAAAAGGCTAGGTACTTCAATACAATTAACAAATGCTGGAATAATACCTGGCGGAGGGATTTTGAAACCCAAAAAAGCATTAAATAAAGAAACTATTGGTTGTGAAGTCATTTCAATCGGAATCCCTTTGATGATTTTTGCAAAAAGTTTTTGCGAAAGCATTAATGATATAGACAATAATTTAATTGTAACATTTCACGATATAGGTGAGATGGTTAATCTTCTAGGGGATATAATCTCAAAAGCTATTAATAAGTCATTAATTGGAATTGAAAAGCTATAAATTCATTATACTATAAATATGAGAAAACTATTTAATTATATAATTGTATTTACAGTAAGTCTGATATCGTTTGTGGTTCTCATAATTAACTATTTTAATATTTCTTATCCTGTAAAATATTTAGAAACTGTGAACAAGTATTCTAGCATTTATAACTTAGAACCAGTTTTAGTATTAAGTATCATCAATGTAGAGTCAAATTTCAAACAAGATGCAGTATCTATATCTAACGCTATTGGATTAATGCAACTCAAACTTTCCACTGCTCAAGATATGTCAAACTTGTGTAATGATGGAGAAGTGAATACAGAAATACTATGTGATTATGAATATAACATTAAATATGGTTGTATGTATCTTAATTATCTATTTAATTACTATGACAACAACTTTGACAATGCCATATGTGCATACAATGCAGGACTTGGAAATGTCAATCTTTGGTTAAACGATAACCAGTACTTAGATAGTGATGGAAATTTAATAAATATACCATATGAAGAAACTAGAAATTATTTAATCAAAATTAAGCGTAATTTGAAGATATATAGCCATTATCAAAAAATTGGAAAGTTAAATTTTTAAATAATTAAAAATAATAATGTTGACAAAAGCCTCTAAATTCAATATACTAATTAGTATTAAAATATTAGATGGAGAAAATTAAGATGGCATTACCAGAAAATCCTAGTCTAAATTTAACAAAAGAAACAGATATTAGACTAAACAAAATTAACTTATTAAAAGAAAACAATATTAATCCTTATGCAAATAAATATGAAATAACTCATACTTTAGAAGAAGCAAGAAATACAGAAATTGGAAAATCTGTAAAAGTTGCCGGAAGAATGACTTTTAGAAGAACTTTTGGTAAGTTTATGTTTATCCAATTAAGCGATATATTTGCTAAGATTCAAGTAAGTTTAAGTGTTAATGAGATAGATTTAGAAAAATTTAAATTTTTCAAAACTTATGTAGATATTGGTGATTATGTAGGAATTGAGGGTGAGTTATATACTACTCAAACTGGTGAATTAACAATCAAAGCCTTGAGTTTTGAACTTTTGAGTAAAGCAATGCTTCCACTTCCAGAAAAGTTTCATGGTTTAACAGATATTGAGGCTAGATATAGACAAAGAAACTTAGATTTAATAATGAATGATGAATCTAAGAAAGTTTTACTTGGTAGAAGTAAGCTTGTATCTTTTATAAGAAGATTTTTGGAAAATAATGGATTTATTGAAGTAGAAACTCCAATTTTACAAGGCGCTGTTTGTGGTGCATCAGCAAAACCTTTCTTAACTAAACATAACGCATTAGACAAAATGTGCAATTTAAGAATTGCGCCAGAAGTTTATTTAAAACAGGTTGTAGCTGGAGGATTCCCAAGAGTTTTTGAGGTTGCAAAATGCTTTAGAAATGAAGGAATGGATGCTTCTCACTTACAAGAATTTACTCAAGTTGAGTGGTATGCAAGTTACTGGAATTTTGAAGATAATATCAAATTTTTCACAGAATTTATTCAAAAACTTGTAACTTATATGTTAGGCAAACCAGAAATTATTGTTGCTGATAAATCTTTCGTTCTTGATAAAGAATTTAAGAGAGTAGATTATACAAAAACTATTAATGAAATTCTTGGTTTTAATGTTCTTGATTTCCAAGATGTTGATGCTTTGAAGGAAAAAGTATTATCAACAGGTATGTTTGACGGCGATGAAATCGAAATATTGAAAACTTGTGGAGCTATTATAGATTATGTTTATAAAAGAAAAATCAGACCACAGATTATCGAACCAACTATTCTTTATAACTATCCAGCATCTTTAGTTCCACTAGCAAGACCAAGCGATGCCGACCCAAGAACAATAGAGATGTTCCAATTCCTAATTAATGGCGAAGAGCTTTGTAAAGCATACTCTGAATTAGTAGACCCAATAATTCAAAGACAAACTTTAGAAGAACAAGCTAAAGCAAAAGCTATGGGTGATGAAGAAGCTATGGATGTCGATGAAGATTTCTTACTTGCTATGGAACACGGCATGCCTCCGATGTCTGGCTTAGGAATGGGAATTGATAGATTACTTGTTATGTTATATCAACAACCAAGCATAAGAGATGTTGTTTTATTCCCTATAATGAAATAATATTTTTAAGTATTTGTCGAATTTTAAAACAATAAACTTCGGCAAATGCTTTTTTTATTTTATTAATAAATAGGAAAAATTATTTGCTCTAATAACATTTTTAAAGTATACTTTTAGTAGGTTATATATAAAGAGAGGTTTTTAGATGAGCGTATTCTTTACAGACAGTAATAGTGAATTGTGGTTTGATCAAGTAGAAAAACTTGGCATTGAATACATAAGTATGCCTTACACAATTGACGGACAAGAATATTTTTATGATTTAGGTAAAAATACAGATTTTAAAGAATTTTATAACAAAATAAGGAAAGGGTCTATGCCTATAACTTCGGCACTTAATCCACAAAATTATGAAGAAATATTTACCCCATTTCTTGAACAAGGAAATGACATAATATATGTTACATTCTCCAACAAGATGAGTGGAACTTTTGAACATTTAAAAGTTGCTATTAACACCTTGAAAGAAAAGTTTCCAGATAGACAAATCAAATTTGTAGACACTTGTAATATTTCTATTGGCGCTGGAATTATAGCTTACTATGCAGCTTTGGAATACAAAAAGGGTGCTACTGATGAAGAAATAATATCTTTTGTTGAAAAATTTAGAAATGAGATATGTGAGTACTTTATAGTTGATGATTTGATGCATTTAAAAAGGGGAGGTAGGATTTCTGGGATTTCTGCTACTGTTGGTACAATCCTTGGCATTAAACCTGTACTAGGTATAAACGAAGAAGGTTCTATCGAAACTGTTGCAAAAGTAAATGGTAGAAAGAAATCAATTCTTGCTTTACTTAATTTAATTAAAGAAAAAGGACAAAATGTTGCAGACTATCCAATTGCAATAATCCATGCTGATTGCATAGAAGATGCTAAATTTTTAAAAGAAAAAATCGAAGTAGAATTTGGAAAAGATTTAGACATTTGGTTCCAAGATGTTGGTCCAACAATCGGTACACATTGTGGTCCAGGTACAGTTGGTATAGTATTTCATGGCAAAAAATAACATAAGAAATAATGGGTAATTGGCCCATTTTTTCTTTTTTGATAGTAATAGTCAGTTAAATCTTAAAAATAAGTATTGACAAACTACCATTTTTGATGTTAAAATAGCATAGATTGTAATATAGAGGTATGAAAATGACAGAAGTTTTATATGTAATTTTAGAAATAATTTGTATCTGCCTAATTGTAGCTTTAGGTGCATTTTTGTTATCACTAATCCTAGACGCTATATTTAGTGCATTCTCAACAACAGAAGGTTTGTATTTTAACAAAAATAAGAAAACTGAAAAGGTTGAACATGAGAACGAATATCGTGATATCGTTGTTCATAGCAATGTCGATAATGCTTCAACAAAGATTGAATCAAACAATGTAAATTCAAATGAACAATTTACAGAAGTAGACTTTGAAAAAGCAGTCGAAGAGCAAAAAGCACTTCAAGCAAGAAACAATGTGGTTGAATCTGCACCTGTTGAGATTAAGGCTGTAGAAGAAGACTATGATAAGATTCTTAATGAAGTAACAAAAGAAGCTTTAACTATCTACAATAAAGAGAGAGAAGAAATAGCTAAAGCAAAAGCAGAGAAAGCCAAGAAAGAAGCTCAAGAAGCAGAAGAAAGAAGAGCGAAAGAAGAGCAAGAGGCAAAAGCTCTTGCTAAGCAAAGAGAAGAAGAACAAAAAGCTAAGGCTGTGGATACTTCAGTAAGCAACGAAGCAATTGATAGACAACTTAAAGAATTAAAGCTTGCTAAAGAAATGTTTGAGCAAGAAAGAAAAGAGTTAGTTAAGTTAAAAGACAAATTATATAAAGAAAAATACAAAAACCCTAGAAATCATAGTAAAAATAAGAATAAATCTTATAACAAAAATTATGATAACGGCTCTAATATCTACGAATTGAAAAGAGAGTGGAGACTTAGAGAAACTGAACTTCTTGAATTACAAAGATTACAAAAAGAAGAAAATGAAAAAGAAATTCAAGCACTTGTTGCTGATTTAGAAAAATCTAAAGAAGAGATTAAGAAAAAACAAGAACAAATCAATGAACTTATCAATAAAGAAAACGATTATTCCAACGAATTACAAGAATTAGAATCAATGAAAACTGAATGGAGAAATCGTGAGAAAGAGTTTACAACTAGACAACAACAAGAAATAGCAGAATATGAGAAGTTATATGACGAATTATCTTATGCTTTAGATTCTTATAAAACTGATATCCAAACTAAAGAAAAAGAAATTGCTAAATTAAGAAAACAAAATGAAGATTTCTCTAAAGAAACGGAAGAATTGCAAGCTCTAAGAAACAGCCTTCAAGAGAAAGAAGAGCAAATATATGAATTGAAGGAAAACCATAAACATGATGACCAACAATATATTGACTCTTTGATTAGAGAACTAGAAATTTCAAAAGCAGAAATTGAAACAAAGAAAGAAGAAATAGAAGCTCTTAAGAAAGAAAATAGTGATGTTTCTGAATATGTAAAAGAACTTGAAGAATTAAAAGACGAATTACAAAACAAACAAAAAGAACTTGAGAATAGACAAGAACAACAAAAAGAAGAAAATAATAAACAATTTGATAAATTAACCTTAGAATTAGAAGAATTTATCACTTCAATGGAAAACAAAGAAAAAGAAATCTATTCTCTTAAAGAAAAAGAAAAAGACTATTCCAATGAAATCATTGAATTGGAAGAAATGAAAAAGGCTTGGGACAAGAAAGAAAAAGAATTAGAACTTGTTCAAGATAGAATGAGAGATGATGTTCGTAAAGAAATCGAAATTATTGAGTCTAACGTAGATGACTACAATAAGCAAATATCAAAAATCACAAAAGAACTTGAAGAATTAAAGAAAGAATTAGATAAAGTTATAAAGAATGTAGGTAGTCACGATAGTAATGTAACAGCTGAAAAGATTACAAACATCAAAGAAGAAATTGACAGCAAAGAGGCTGAATTAAAGAAGTTACAAAAAGATTTAGACAAAGAATTAATTACTCTTATATCTAAATTAAATAGCGAAATTGATAACTTAAAGATTTTAATTGAAAACAAAGAAACAGAAATCGAAGAATTTAAGAAATTAAAACAAGATACTTCTGTTCAAAACGAAAAATTAAAATTATTAACAAAACAGTTAAGAACTAGCGAAGATGATTTAAGAAAATATAGTGATAATTATGATAATTCAACAAACGATGATGGTGATGATTCTGTTAATTACAAATATCAAAAAATTAACAAAATGAGCAGTAAATTAACCAAAATTATTCAAAATGTTTCTCAAATTGAAAAGGAAAATGCTCAAGTTAAGAAAAATACAGAGCTTATTCGTTTAGAAAATCATAATGCTGAATTAAAAAATCAAAACGAAAGACTTAAGAGAATCACTCAAAGTCTTCAAGAAATGAGTCAAAAGAAACAAAATGCAGAAGCTTCAAATGGTCCTATTCAATATGCAAGCAATAACAACAATGCAACAATTGAATATTCTAAGAAATCTTATAAAAAGGTTATAGAAACAACAACTACTGAATCTTCTGACCAAGACTCGCCAGCAAAAGTAGATATCCCAACTACTGAAATTATCATTGAAGAAGCTCCTAAGACTAAAGAAGAAAATAAGGATTCTCTTATCGATTCGGAAATAGTAATTGCTAATAAATCTGAAAAGCCTGTTAAACTTACAAGTGAATATGATATCAAATTACAAAAGCTTGAAGATGAATTAGTAGAAGCTGAAAAAGAATTTAAGAAGATAAGTAAAGAATATTTACCTTTATTAAGAATTAAAAAAGCTTACGAAAGAGATACTAACAAATTATCTAAGAAAGAAATGCAAGTAGCTAAACAAAAAATTAGTTTGTATGGTATTAAGAATACAAAAATTAGCGAAGAAAAGTCTGCTAAATTAAAAGCTGATATGCAAACAATTGAAGAATTGCGTGATAGCATTAAATCATATGAGGTTGTTCTTGGACAAAACAAAAACAGACTTCCTGATTTGGAAAAAAATTATAATTTAATTAATAAACATATTTTATTACTTAAAGAAAATATACAAAACACAATAGATTTAATGAATAATTAATCCTTAAAAAACTAACTGAGACAAAACAAACTCTCAGTTAGTTTTTTTGTCATTAATAGTTATACATATTCATAAAATAATATTAAATATTTAGTTCTTTGGGGTTTAATATGAAGTATAGAAATGTTGTAATCAACTCTATAATATGCACAATGCTTTGTCTACTTTTATTTTTTACAACATTTTATAGTAGTTCTTATGTTTTTAATTTTAATAACGAAAATGTTGTTTATAATGGTAACCAGTCTTCTAATAAAGTATCTTTAATGATTAATGTTTATGGTGGGACAGAGTTTATAGAGCCTATTATAAATACATTTAAAGAATATAATGCAAAAACAACTTTTTTTATCGGGGGAGTATGGCTTGAGAAGAATTTAGAAACTCTTGCATTGATGATAAGTGAAGGTCATGAAATCGGTAATCATGGCTATCTACATTTAGACCAAGACAAACTAGATTATAGCCAAAATTATGAGGAAATAGTTGCTTGCGACAAGCTAGTAGAAGTTTATACGGGATACGATATGAAACTTTTTGCGCCACCAAGTGGAGCATACAATAATGCAACAATACAAGCAGCAACTGATTTGGGTTATACAACAATTATGTGGTCGAAAGATACTATTGATTGGAGAGATCAAGATTCTAATTTGATATATCAAAGAGCCACCAAAAATCTTAAAGGTGGTGACTTAATCCTTATGCATCCAACAGCAAAAACTGTAGAATCATTAAGAGCAATATTAGAATATTGCAAAATAAACAATTTGGAAGTCACAACAGTGTCAAATAATCTGCTAGCTGAATAACCACTTATAGTCGTAATTTTTGCTACCATTATTTTTTTCAGGAATAATTATATTAGTTTTTTTGCTAATATTATAAGTCAATTTTTCTTTTGATTTATATTTAATGTAATACATATAACTATTTCCCGATTTAATATCATAATCTGTATAATTATAACCATCTATGCCAGATTGTGTGTCAATAATTATTTCTTCCTTATTATTTACAACTTTAATTATTTGATATTCGTAACTAGGCAATGGGTCGAAATTAATAGTTATATAATTCTTATCTTCATCGTATTCTATTGATGGATTAAATACAACTTCTTCTTGAGTAGAAACAGAAGGTAAATACCTTTTACTAAAATAATCTTCAATAATATATCTATCACTACAATCGTTATCAGCAATTACTATACTATTATCTCTTTCATAAACAACTCTATTAATTTTACATTTTTCTACGCTATTAGGCACTTTAAAACTATCTGGCTGTTTTATATTATTTAAATATACAAAAGTATCATTTAATACAGAAGTCGCATATGTTCCTCCATTATTACTGCCATCTAAATTTGCCGATGACTCTAATGTGTAATTACCAATCCAGCAACCAACAGAATAATCATTTGTAAATGCTATACTGATCGCATCTGTATTATAGTTTGTGTTAGGAACAGCAACTGTGCCAGTTTTTCCAGCGATATCACAATTAAGTTTATTTAACCTTTTACTTGTACCATATTTTACCCCATCTTGCAGTATTGATGTCATTAAATATGCAGTATCTTCTCCCATTACTTTAGAACTGTATCTATTATCTAAATATATTGCAACACCATGTTTATTAGTTATTTTTCTAATTGTTGATAAAGGTTTATAATATCCTCCGTTAGCAAAAACAGTATAACTATTAGTTAAATTTTCTATACTAATACCATCAGTAAATCCTCCCAAAGCTAATGCATAACCATTATCACTATCTGCAAATTCTATTCCACAATTTGTAGCAAACTCTTTTGCTTTATCGATACCAATTTCTTTTAAAAGCTTAACTGCAGGAATATTTAGGCTATAAGCTATAGAATCTCTAACAGAAACATATCCACTATAAGTGTTTCCTACATTTTTTGGTTTATATCCATCAATATCTATTGGCTCATCAAGAACTTTTGTCATTGGATTAATTATCCCTTGCTCAAGAGCAGGTGCATATACCATAAAAGGTTTAATTGCAGAACCAGGTTGTCTGATTAAATTACCAACTTCATAATCTGTATTACTTGCAAAAGCAACTAGTGAATTATTGGTATTATCTACAATATTTAAGATACCTTGACAAATTTCACCGTTTCGATTTGCAATAATGTATTTTTCACTATTTATAATATTGTACACTTCTTCTTGCTTGTTTTTGTCCAAATAAGTATAAATTTTATAATCACCTTCGTTTATTTCATCTAGTGACAATCCTAGAATTTCAGAAGCCTCTTTCATTACTATATCCATATAGTCATAATAAATATTATTGTTAATGACTTTAGTCACACTAGTTGTAAGAATTATTTCTTCATTAATTGCATCATTATATTGTTCCTCTGTTATTACTTTATCTTTTAGCATCTCAGACAAAACTAAATTTCTTCTTTGAGTGCATTTTTCCAAATCATAAATAGGGGAATAAGTTGCAGGGGCTTTAATTAATCCAGCTAGTACCGCACTTTCAGAAAGGGTTAAATCTTTAGCATCTTTACCAAAATAATTTTTAGATGCGTTCTGAATCCCATAAGAAGAATTACCATAATAGATGTTGTTTAAATACATTTCCAAAATTTCATTTTTGGAGTATTCTTTCTCTAGCTCTTGAGTTATGTACATTTCTTTAATTTTTCTTTCTATTGTTTTGTCGTTGGATAGTTGTGTGTTTTTAACCAATTGTTGGCTAATTGTACTAGCACCTTCTTTGAAACTTCCGCTTTTTATATTATTAATCATAGCCATAACTATACGTTTATAATTTAGTCCGTTATGATTATAGAAGTCTTTATCCTCAATACTAATAAATGCATCTTTAGTATAATCTTGCAACTCATTAACTGATACAAAATTTGTTTCTTCGTTAATCCTATTTTCACTTGCATCATAAACAGGAATATTTGAATAATTGACCGTTAATTTGCTTTTGTCCAAATCATTTAAACTAACAGAATTAGAAATATTACCTAGAAAGATAAGCAATCCACCTAAACATATGACTGCAAGTATCAAGAAAACTATGATTCCCACTTTTAATATCTTTTTCATATAAACTCCAAAAAATTTTTACATAATTATTATGTACTAAATTGTTGAAAATATAGACAATATTTGATATAATAAATCTTGCAAATACTATTTAGGAGAAAATAATGAAAAAGTACTATTGCATCAAAACTTATGGTTGTCAAATGAACATACACGAAAGTGAAAAATTGGCTGGTATGTTAAGGTCACTTGGATTTGAAAATACAGAAGATGAGAAACAAGCTGATGTTATTGTATTTAATACTTGTTGTATTAGAGACGGGGCAGAGCAAAAAATATATGCTCATATTGGAGCATTAAAAAAATTAAAAAATGAAAAGCCTGATTTAGTTATAGCAATCTGTGGCTGTATGACACAAGTTGAAGGACGACCAGAAACTATCAAATCAAAATTTCCATTTGTGAATATCATTTTTGGTACTCACAATCTTAATGAGTTCAAAAACTATTTAAGAGATTATTTGAATAAGAAGAAATTTATCTGTGATATTTGGCCAGAAGCAAAATATACTGATGACAATGTTGACACTTTTAGAACTTCAAACAATAATGCTTGGGTAAATATAAGTTATGGTTGTAATAACTTTTGCACTTACTGTATAGTTCCTTATGTTAGGGGAAGGGAAAGAAGTAGAGATTTTAATGATATAATTAATGAGTGTAAGAAAGCAATAAGCGAAGGTTATAAATACATAACACTATTAGGTCAGAATGTAAATAGTTATGGAAATGATATAAATGATGACAATATTACTTTTGCTAAATTACTACTAGCAGTTGCACAACTTGAAGGCGATTTTAGATTAAAATTTATGACCAATCATCCTAAAGATTTAACTAAAGAAGTAATAGATATAATTGCTAAAGAACCAAAAATTGCCAAAGTAATTCACTTACCAATTCAATCAGGTAGTAATAATATACTTAAAACAATGAATCGTAGATATACTAAGGAACAATATTTACATCTAATTGATTCAATTAGGGAAAAAATGCCAGATTGTTATATATCAACTGATATTATTGTAGGTTTTCCAGGCGAAACTGAAGAAGATTTCTTAGATACTTATAACCTAGTTGATAAAGTTAAATATGACGGAGTCTTTGCCTTTATGTACTCAAAAAGAGATGGTACAGTTGCCTCAAAAATGGAAAATCAAATTGATTTATCTACCAAGAGAGAAAGGGTTAACAAACTATTAACATTATCTAAGCAAATTATTAAACATAAGAATAAAGAGTCGATTGGAAAAGTTTATAACATTATAATTAACTCATATAGCGAAGACAATCAAGAATATTTGGCAACAACAGATAGTGGTAAATCAGTTGTAATTACAAAGACAAAAGAACTTGTAATTAATAATTTCTATCAAATAGAAATTACACAATTTACAAAAAATAAATTATATGGAAAAGTTATATAAGGAACTGAAATGATATTTTTAGACAATGCAAGCACAACAAAAATCAATACTGAAGCTTTAAATGTTTATTGCAATTATTCAAATAATTCTTATTTTAATCCAGGTGCTTTGTATTTAAAAGGTGCAAAAATAAGTAGTGAAATTAAAGCCGTTAAACAACAATTTTTAAGACTATTAGGAGCAAGCAAATTTGATAATATTATATTTACAAGCGGTGCTACCGAATCTAATAACATGGTGTTAAGCTCCTTTATTAAAACTAAAAATAAAAAAGCTCTAATTGGAATATCAGAACATCCATCAGTATATAATAAGGCAAAAAACCTACAAGACAATGGCTACAATATAGAATTTGTCAATATAAATCCAAATGGAACAATTGATATTAACGATTTTAAAAAAAAGCTTACCAGCGACACTTGTTTTGTTTCAATAATGCATGTTAATAACGAAACTGGCGCTATTAATCCAATTAAAGATTTGGTAGATATTACTAAAAAAGTAAATAAAAATATTATTTTTCATTCAGATGGTGTGCAAGCTTTTGGGAAAATAGATGTTGACCTAGAAGATTTAGGCGTTGATTTATATACAATAAGTAGTCATAAAATTTATGGGCCAAAAGGCATTGGCGCTCTATATATCAAAAAGGGTATCAATATTAACCCGCTGCTTTTAGGTGGAGGACAAGAAAATAACCTTAGAAGTGGAACAGAGAATACCCCAGCAATATTTGCTTTTGCTAAAGCTTCTGATGTTGCAATTAAAAATTTAGAAGAGAATTTAGAACAGGCGAAAAATTTAAACAATTTATTGCGTGAAAATATAAAGAAATTGCCTTTCGATATTGTAATTAACAGCAATAAATCTTGTTCGCCTTATATATTTTCTTTCTCAGTCGCTAATCTAAGGGCAGAGACAATTCTTAGAATGTTAGAAGATTATGACATTCTTATAGGTAATGGCTCAGCTTGCTCTAGCCACAAAAAGGGTAATAGGATTTTGGAAAATATGGGACTTGACAATAAGTACATTGAAGGGTCTTTAAGAGTAAGCCTAAGCAATAGCACAACAGTTAATGAAATCAATTTTTTTATTGATAAATTTAAACAAGTAATAAACGAATATAAAAATAAAATTAATAGGTAATAAAATATGAATAATACAATACTAATACGTTATGGGGAGATATTTTTAAAAGGCAAAAATAAAGGATTTTTTGAAAAAACTCTACTTAACAATATAATAAGCGCTGTCAATGATTATGACTGCAAAGTAACTAAAATTAGCGGTAGAATAATAATAACTGATTTCCAAGAAAAATATGAAAATAAGATAATTAATAAAGTTAAATCAGTTTTTGGTATTTATTCTATAAGTTCAGCATATTGTTTTAAAACTTCAGTAGAAAATATAGAAAATTATATATCAACCATAGATTTAGCAAGTAAGAATACTTTTAGAGTGACAGTAAAAAGAGCAGATAAAACTTTTCCAATTAATTCAACGGAATTTTCAAAAAAATTAGGGGGAATTATTCTTAAGAATAACCCTCATATTAAAGTTGATTTACACAATTATGACATTGAAGTCTCTGTTGATATTAGAGAACAGGGTAGAACTTTTGTTTTCTATGACACCATTTATGGCGAAGGTGGAATGCCTGTTGGAACTAGTAGCGGAGGATTACTTCTTTTGTCAGGTGGTATAGATTCTCCAGTAGCAGGACTAGTTATGGCAAAAAGGGGTATGCCAATATCTGCTTTACACTTTCAATCAATCCCATACACAAGCGAAATGGCGAAAGAAAAAGTTGTATCGCTTGCAAAATTATTAAGCGATTATACTGGAAATATTAAGTTATATGTTTGCTCATTAACCAAAATACAAGAAGCTATACACAAACATTGTAAACCAGAGTATATGATAACAATTATGAGAAGAATCATGATAAGAATTGCTGAAAAAATTGCAAGCGAAAATAATCTAAAGGCTATTATTACAGGGGAAAGTCTTGGACAAGTTGCAAGCCAAACTATAGAAAGTATAACTTGTACTAATATTGTTGCGGAAACAATCCCAATCCTAAGGCCTCTTATCGCTATGGACAAAGAAGAAATAACTCAAATTTCCAAAAAACATAACTTCTTTGAGACCTCAATTCTTCCATATGAAGATTGCTGTACTGTTTTCTTGCCAAAATTTCCAATTATTAAGCCAAAACTAGATAAAGTAGAGAAAGAAGAGAACAGGTTAGATATAGATGCTTTAATTTCTGAAGCTTTGTCGGAAATTGAAATAATTAATACAAATAATTTGTTTTATAAAAGTTAAACAATTATTTAATTATATCTAATTGTTTGACTTTTTTTTAGTCTCATATTACAATGATTATGGTGTTTTTAACACTAATCATTGTAAAATAAATTAAAAAGGAGATAACAGTGCAAAATATTGCAAAAATATTTTCGTTATCTGCATTTAATTTTGGTACCGTTTTAGTTACTGTTTTAGTTACTTGTGCAATAGCTATTCCAGCAACATATTTCGTTATAAAATATTTGGCAAAAAGTACAATCAACAAGAATAAAGATAAGGCTAATTCTTTATTAGAAGAAGCTAAGTCTGAAGCAAAAAATATGAAGAAAGAAATCGTACTTGAAGCTAAAGAAGAGGTTCATAAATTAAAAGCTGAGTGTGACGAAGAATTAAGACAAAGAAGAGCCGAAATTCAAAAACAGGAAAATCGACTAATACAAAGAGAAGACTTCTTAAATACTAAAGAGGAATCAATAGAGAAAAAACTTGAAAATATTGAGAAAATAAAAGAAGATTTAAGAACTAAAGAGGACAACCTTGTTAAGAAATCAGCCGAACAAGATGCTATAACTGAGAAAATGGTTCAAGAGCTAGAAAGAATCGCTAAACTTTCTAGTGAAGACGCTAAGAAAGAACTGATTTCTAGATTTGAAGAAGATGCTAAGAAAGATGCTGCTATTTTAGTTAGAAACATTGAAGAACAAGCTAAAGAAGAGGCTAACAAAAAAGCTAAAGATATCTTAACCTTAGCTATTCAAAAAACAGCTGTTGACCATACTAGCGAAGTTACTGTAACTTCTGTTGATTTGCCTAGCGAAGAATTAAAGGGCAGAATTATTGGAAGAGAAGGTCGAAATATTAGAGCTTTAGAACACGCAACAGGAGTAGATTTGATTATTGATGATACTCCAGAAGCTGTTGTAATAAGTTGTTTTGACCCAGTGAGAAGAGAAATCGCTAGATTATCTTTAGAGAAATTAATTCTAGATGGAAGAATTCATCCAACTAGAATTGAAGAAATTGTAGAGAAAGTAACTAGAGATATCGAAACATCAATCAAAGAAGAAGGTGAGGCTGCTGTATTTGATGCAGGTATTCATGGACTTCATCCAGAATTAATCAAAATACTTGGTAGATTAAAATATCGTACAAGTTATGGTCAAAACTGTCTAAAACATTGTCTTGAAGTTTCGTATTTAGCAGGACTACTTGCAGTTGAAGTAGGAGCTAATGAGAAAATTGCCCGTCGTGGTGGATTACTACATGATATTGGTAAAGCAGTAGACCATGAAGTTGAAGGTACGCACGTAAATATTGGTGTAGAGCTTGCAACTAAATATAAAGAGTCTAAAGAAGTTATACATTGTATTGCAGCACATCATGGTGGTGTTGAATATGAATCTTTAGAAGCAATATTAGTACAAACTGCTGATGCTATTAGTAGTGCTAGACCGGGAGCAAGAAAAGAATCTCTTGAATCTTACATTAAGAGATTACAACAGTTAGAGGAAATTGCCAATAATTTCAAGGGTGTTGAGAAGAGCTTCGCTATTCAAGCCGGAAGAGAAATTAGAATAATTGTTAAGCCTGATGAAATTAACGATAATGATGCTTTATTCTTAGCAAAAGATATTGCTAGAAAAGTTGAAAAAGAAATGGAATATCCAGGACAAATTAAAGTTAATGTAATTAGAGAAACAAGAAGTGTAGACTACGCTAAATAATATTAATAAGAAAAATACCAGAATAATTTTCTGGTATTTTTTTAGAAAAAAAGTGGCATTGACCACTTCTTAAAATTTTCTAACTAAACCAACTAGTTTGCCTAGAACTATAACATTGTCTGCATATATAGGGGACATTGTATCATTTTCAGGTTGTAGACGGTATCTTCCATCTTCTTTATAAAATCTCTTTAATGTAGCACAACCATCAACCATAGCTGCAACAATTTCTCCATTATTAGCCGTAGTTTGTTGTTTAAGCACTACTTGGTCACCATCATATATTCCCGCATTAATCATACTGTCACCGTGTATATTTAGCATAAATAATCCTTCGCCCTTAAACATATTAGGGGAAGTATAGAAATATTCTTCACACTCTTCAACAGCAAGGATAGGAGAGCCTGCAGCAATATTTCCGAGTACTGGGATTGCAATTAAATTATCTTTAGGCAAAAACTCTACATCATTGTTTTCAACAATCTCTAATGCTCTGTTTTTGTTTGGATTTTTCTTTATAAGATTATTTCTCTCTAATTTCTCTAAATAATAAGAAATTGTACTAGTACTACTTACATTAATAGCTCTGCACATCTCTCTGACCGTTGGAGGATAACAATTATCTTTGATGTATTCCTTTATAAACTGTAACAACTCTTCTTCTTTATTTTTTTTCATACAAACTCCTTGTATAATAATATATGATTATAATATATCACACTTTCAATGCATTGTCAAACATTTGTTCTAAAGTTTTTAATAAAATTATCTTAATTTAACGTTATGTGTCAATGCGTCTCTTTTGATATCATCAGAAATAGCCGCATAGTGTTTTCTTGTTACATTAATATCTTTATGACCTAGTACAGACGCAACAACATATATATCATTTGTTTCTCTATAAAGATTTGTACCAAAAGTACTTCGTAATTTATGCGGAGTAATTTTTTTTAGGGGATTAATTAATTCTGCATATTTTTTTACTAGAATTTGAACAGTTCTTACATTAATTCTTTTATTTTGTAAACTAAGAAATAAAGCATGTTCATCTTCTGGAAGATTCTTGATTCTTGCTCTAACTTCCAAATAACTAAGCAGGGCAGTTGCCACTTCATCGTTAAAATATAGTGTTACTTTTCCTCCGCCTTTTCTTACAATATTGAAAGCATTTTGGCTAAAATCTATATCTTCAACATTAAGACCTACACATTCTGAAATACGAATACCAGTGCCTAAAAATAATGACAAAATCGCATAATCTCTTTCTTTGGTATGCTTGTGAAAACTTTGTTGCATTTGGGTTAAATCATAGCCATCTTCAGACAAATTTAGTATTTTTACTACCTCATCAACATCAAGCCTAGTTATTGGCTTTTCATGTAATTTAGGGGTTGCAACTTTTACGGCTTCATTACTATCAAGGATTTCTTTTTTGAAAAAATAATTTAAAAAACTCCTTATACTACTTAACTTTCTTGCCATAGAACAATCGCCATTTTTGACAAAATTTTTTCCTTTCTTATATAATTTTCTATCAGATAGAAACATCTCTATATGGGTCTGGGAAATAAGTTTGATATCTTCGTAATTCAATTGTTTAATTTCTTTACCAAAAAATTCTTCAGTATTATTTATTAAAAATTCAAAAAACTTCTTTATATCGGAGATATATCCAAGTCTAGTCAATACTGAAGTTGTTTGCTCAATTCCTCTAACAAATTCCAAACACAAATCTGGTAATTCAGTTAGAATTTGATTAATTTTCTCTAAATTCTTATAATCACGCACTGCAAAATAACTTTCCATAATCACTCTTCATTTCAAAATATTCATTATTTAAGTTTGCTATATTTACTCAAAATAGTTATAATAATATTATAATATTTGAGAATAAAAGTAAAGTAAATTATTTAGTAGGGGAAAATGGACAATAACGAAATCTTTCATAATCTTACAATTAAGGATAATAAAAAATTAAAAAACTTAAGATTAGGTTTTAGGATGTTAGTTGAGGAATGCTTTTCTGACTTAATTAAAACTGAACCAGTATTAATGGAAAAATACAAAATTCAATACTATTACTTTGATAATTTTGAATTAGGTACTAATATAGAAGAGGAAAGTATTAATACTTTATTCGTAGAACTTAAAGATACAACTCAAGAAACTAATAGCCAAGATATGAGAAAAAAATCACTACAAAATATTAAGAATCATTTATTTAACTTATTAGTTAGCAAAAGTTCTAAAGAAACTTTGCTTTGGCGAACAAAAAATTTTATTCATTATAGATATTATGAAGACTTTTTAAAAAATACTAATAACACAGAAGTAAAATCAGAAAAAGTTGAAGATATTAACAAATCTTTAAATAATACAGATAATGATAGAAAAATTTATCAATTTAGAATAGTTGTTGGTGAAAACTACAAAAATACAGAAAAAAATCTATATGGGATTAGGTACTATGCAAACAATAGTAATGAGGTAAGTATCAAATATCCAAAGTATGCTATGGAGTACTATGCATACAAAAACTATATTACAAAGAATCTATATACAGAATATGTAAATCTATTTAAAAAAATTATGCTTGAAGAAAAAGCACAAGAAATTAAATTTGAATTAATAGAAACTATTATTTATAATTTACCAAATAATTTATTTGATAAAAAAATAACAATGAATTCTATAAGAAATATTATAAATTATTTGAGGAATAATCCAATAAATAATTATAAATCCTTGGATAATCAGAGCTATGCATTTTTGTCACAAAATACAAATCTAGATATCTTCGAATTAAAGCACTGTATTAAAACATTTGAAAATTATTACAAAAGAACAAACATTAATTAAACATTCATAAAAAAGTACCTAACTTTTCGCAAAAGTATAATTTTGCGAAAAGTTTTTTCGTGTGTATTTTTGTATTGCCCTATTAATTTTTTATATCGTTATCAAAAAACTAATGATTCAAATTAAATATTTATAAATAAGTTTTTATCACATTTCCAAAAGATAGCTATAATTTTTCAAATCTTTTCTATTTTTTTTCCAGCTAGGCATTATACTTGCAATTATTTGATAAAATTTTGAAGAATGATTAAATTCAAATAAATGTGCTAATTCATGAATAACAATATAATCAATTATGTTATGAGGAAGCATGATAGCCTTATAATTGATAATTATATCCCCTTTTTTAGAACAACAACCCCACCTAGCTTTATAGTTTTTTACTGAAAAAGAATTATAATTAATTTGCATTAAATTGGCAAAATACTCCATTCGCTGACTTAAAATAATTTTTGCTTGTTCTCTATAAAACTTTTGCATTTTAACAATAAAAACTTCTTTTTCCCACGGAATTGGATAAATGATTTCATTGTTACAAATCTCAATTTTTTTTATTCCTGCGATTTGTCTAGCTGTATATTTCTTACCTAAAATTAAAAAAGCATCATAATTTTTAATATCATAATTAAGTAAATTATTTTTTTTAATTTCATTCAAATGCTTATTTATCCAATTCTCTTTCTCATTTACAAATTCAAAAATTCTTTCTAAAGGAAGTTTTCTTGGAGCTCTTACAACGACTTCACCTGCTTTGGATATCGATAGAGAAATGCTTCTTCTATTGGTTCTAATTATACAATCAGGTTTCATTATAACTTCCCCCTATTTCTCAAAAATCAACTAAAGTACTAAGTTTTTAGCTATTTGAATACTACTTTGCATAGTATTATATAATAATAAATTAAGTTTGCATAGTATTTCGTTTGACTTATTCTGTCATTTTTTTATATACTATTAAAAATATAATATTTTTTTACTATAGTATATCAAACTTATAAAATATTATAAAGTAATTTTCTACATGGAGAAACAAATGGCTAAACGCTCAAGAAGAACAACCGCTACAAGAGGTTCTGTTAATAATATAATACTAGAATCTTTGTATTCTGGCAGTAAATATGGATATGAAATAATTAAAGAAATAGAAGAAAGGACTAATGGCGAAATCGTTTTAAAACAACCTAGTCTTTATAGTAGTTTGAGTAGGTTTGAAAGTAAAGGTTTTGTTTCTTCTTCGTGGGCTGATAGTGAATTGGGAGGAAGAAGACATTATTATGAACTTACCGATAAAGGTAAATCTTATTATGAAAATAACGTTCTTAATAAGAAAGCTATGTACGAATTCTTAAATGATGACTATGACTTCTCTATGCACAAGTTATCAAATCAAGATTTTGCAGATGATGAAGAATCTATAGATGATGACACATCTTCTGAAGAAAACTATGATTATGACGTTTCAAATCAAGATGAAGAAAATTACAATTCTTACAATAAATACTCATTTAGTGTTGAAGATAGAATCAATTCTTTATTAAATGATGAAGAAATTCATGATACTTATATTGAAAGAGATCAAAATATAGAAGATGATACTTTTGATAGCTACAAAGAAGAAATGGAAGAAGATAATTCCTACTCCCCAGTTGATGAAGAACTTGATAACCCAGGCTTTGATAAAGAAATTGCAGAAGAAAGCGATACTGCTTATATTGATAAAAGTTCTAGCTTTGAAGATAATATTAGATATACTCATAACTTATCTAAAGAAATGGCCAATGTATATGACTCCCTAAAGAACAAACCTCAACAAGAAGAGAATAATAATCAGTATTATACTGATAATCAAAAGAAAATTGAATCAATGAATATTTTGTATGGTAATTCCCCTCAAGTTGAAGAACAGGTTCACCAATATGTATTTACAGAAAGTTCTCCTAAATATTATATCGATGAAAATGGGATAACTAAAAAATATGTCCAAAAGCCTGAGCCTGATCAAACTCATACTCTTATATCTAACAACTATAGACAATATGGCAATACATCATCTCAAACAAATATGTTCAATTCTTCGGACTTTGAAGAAATTATGAGTAAAAGCACCAAAACAAAGAAAACCAACAATGTATATATTGAAGAAATTGAACTTTCTGATGAAGAGATTTCAAGAAAAAATCAATTATTTAAAGAAAAGTTTGATAGTATCGTAGACAGTAAATATGGTAAAATTTCAAACGAAGCAGAAGAATATGAAGACAATTTTGAAGAAGACACAAATTTTATTGTCAAAGATGAAGAAGAATTTGTTGATATAGACAATAATGATGATGAATCTTATTACTTTGCTTATAACAAAGAAGAACCAGAAGAAACTGAATACAAAATCAAAGAAGATTTAAAAATTTCTGAATATAACAACGAAAATACTGAATTTTCACATCAATTAGATAGTAATAGTAAATATATCAAAATAAATAAAGCAAATTTCCTTTTTGGTTTTATTATGCTATTAGTTATGGTTGTAGAAATGACTACCTTACTATTTATATTAAAGTCAAAAGTAGACCTAATATCAATTGACTATACCCTATTTATTTTATCTTTTGTTATCATTTTTATTGTTTGTGCTATATTTATTATTCCATTTTTCTTTAATCCTAATAAGCGAAAACTCAATACTTTTAAATTAAGCTATTCATTAATCTTAGGAGTTTTAAGTTTCTTGGTTTTAAGCACCTTGACTTATGCAGTTAATTCTTTTATAGGTTTCGATATTAATAATATTCAATATTTTTATGCTAAACTATTAGTTCCAATTATTCTTTCAGCTAATTTTATAATTGGACCTATAATCTACAAACTAATTAATATTAATCAAAAACTATATTAAAAGTAAAATAGGAAAATAAACTTTTCCTATTTTTTTATACTTACAAATAAACTCTTTATTCTTTTATTTTTCTTAAAAAGCATAATTATTAACACTATACTGATTATTAACACTAATAAAGCAAATATTATTCCAGTAATGCTATCTAATTTAAAAATGGCTCCCCCACCTAAGAAACACATTATAAATATACTTATAGGTCTAATCGTTGTGGAAATTATAAAAAAATCTTTAAACCTCATAGAAGAAATTCCTGCAACCATGCAAAACAAGTCATCAGGAAAAAAAGGAAAAATAAAGACTATTCCTAGAATATATTTTCCATTATTTTGTAGGATCCTAGAATATTTGTTAATATTATGTTCACCTAAAATCCAACTAACAAATTTGTATCCAAAACTTTTTCCAATCATAAAAGAGATATATGAACCAACAAGAACACCAACTGTGCAATAAACAAAAGTAAGCAATGGTCCATAGATTACAAGGCCCACCACCAACAAAGCTACTGCAGGTATGGGCAAAAATACAACTTGAGCAATTTGTATTAAGATAAAAGTAAGAGTTCCTTTGTGACCAGTTGATAATATTAATTCTTTTGTCGCTGTTATTGATGAAAAATATTTTAACAAATCATATTGATATAAAACATTGTATATAAGGATAAAAAGCGAAAGTCCATAAACTATAATAATTAATATTTTATAAACTACCTTAGGCAATTTCTTTTGAAACACTATCAATATCCCATCTAATAACAATATTACAAAAACAGAACCATATATTATAGCTTGATTTAAATCAGTTACTTTAAATATAAACAAAAATAACAACAAAAAAAATACTGGTAATCCATAAACAAAAAATTTTTTAATGTATTGCATACTTATCTTTAACCTGCCAATCTATAATAATTTATATTATTAAATATAAATAAATATGATTTTGCAAAAAATAAACTATGTGCTAAAATTATATTAAATATAAAATTTTTAATAAGAGAGATAGAAGAGTGTCAAGACCAATACTTTCTGTAAAAAATTTGACTAAATTATTCAATAAACATTTAGTTATTAATAATGTTTCATTTGATGTTTACGAAGGCGAAGTTTTAGGTTTATTAGGTCCTACCGATTCTGGTAAGTCAGCAATACTTAGAGCTTTATCAGGCGCTTTAGTCCCAACAAATGGAGACATACTTGTAGACGATATCAGTTACAAACAGAACTTCACTGAAGCTATAAAAAATGTAACTGGTTTTATTAATTTACCTAAATTGTATAATAATTACTCTGGTTTAAAAAATATGCGAATACTAACCTCTTTGAGAGGAAATTTCAGTGATGAAGTTCTGAAAAATGTGGCAAAAATTACAGGAATAGAAACTGAACTGCATAAAAAGTTAAATAAATATACTAAAGCTGAAAAACAGAAATTATTAATTGCTATCTCCCTAGTTTCTAAGCCTAAAGTAATTTTGCTTGACGACCCTTTTGTTGCATTGAACGCAGAAGAATTAAAGGCATTACAAGATTTAATTAAATTACTTGCATCTAAATATAAAATTGCCTTTATCCTATCAAGTCAAATGTTAGGCTTAATGGAACAAGTATGCCAATCAATCGCAATAATCAATAGTGGTGCAATACTTGAAATACGTAATATGGACGCCTTAAGGTTAGAAAGTGACAAAAATCAAAAATTAGCGATTACAGTGGATTATCCTAATTTTGCTGGAAAAATTATTTTAAATGAATTTAACTGTAAAGTTCAAGTCTGTGGAAATAAGATTTTAGTTTATAACACAGAAGAATATTTACAAAAAATGCTAGAGCGTTTAAAAAATTATAATATATCAATTTTTCATGTAGAAATAATCAAAAAATCTTTAGAACAATTATTAGAAGAAGTTCTTCAAAGAAAAGCAATGAACAAATCTTGGGTTGAGGAATACAGATAAAAAGTGTCAAAACTATATAATATTGAATTTAGAAAAACATTAAAAAAACCTATTTCAATTATTGGAACTTTTTTGTTAATACTATTAATGATAGCATTAGCATTCTCTTTTAATCCTGTAAAAGTGGTTGAAAACAAAGAAACTGATACTCCTACTCTTAATATTTATGATGAATATATTGACGAAATAAGCCCAGCAATTCAACAAACAATTAATGAAACGAAGAATATTATTAATTATTACAATGCATTAAAAACAAGACAAGACAAACTTCAAGAATTGACAAATTCTATTAATATAGAATTTGAAAATCTTGAAATCGTCAAAACGAAAGGAAATAACGATGAAATTAACGAACAAGGCTCAATTATATTTGATAGCTTAAAAGAGTATACTAATCTCCTTGCTACTTTCCCTGACATGAGCCATATTGATTACATTTACAATATTTCTGTATATGATGATTATGTCAATAATATGTATTTCACTAATATGAGAGAATGGACTAGCCATATAGAGACTTTCGTTAACAATAATAATGAGAATTTGGGCAATCAAGTATATACCCTGCTAGTTACAAATAATTTTAATACAGTTTTGGAAGAGAGCTTAGATATTGCTATTAATTTTATTAATTATACTTTAACTAATCATTACAACAAAATTACACAAAACTATAATATTTATAAAGAATATATTAATAGTTCAACAAATGCAACTTTCCGCTATGTTCAAGCTAATAATAATTTAGAAAAATTAAAGACCAATATATATGATTTTGAGAAATTATATAGCCAAATTATGGCATACGATTATGATATAATAATCACCAAACAAGAAAATATTGATTCAATTTCTAATTCTTTAATTATGTTAAATGAAATTTTATCAACAACAGGTCAATTAACACGCGCAGAACATCAAGAAATGTTAAAGCAGTTATCAAGTACAAGCTTTATTTCGGTAATAAAAAACTTCAATGAAAATCTTACAATAGTTGCTCCGGATAACGAAATTGTTTTAGATTTAAATGAATACATTACATTATCTGAAGAAAATTATAATACTAACGAAAAAAATATAATAAGCTCATACGAATCAAATGATTCGTTAAATTTACAAAAAAATATAAACAAACAAGTTTATTTAGCAGAATCTTTAATTGAACTTATTAATGATACTATAAATATCGCTTGTTACGAAGAATATAGCATATATGAAAGATATATCGATAATAATCAAATTTACGACGCAAATTGCGGAATTACATTAGCAAAATATTATATTACTAATAATAATTACCCTACTGATGTTATAAACAATTATCAATTTAATTATCAAGTAAATGAAAAAATTTCTTGTTATGATTACATAATATTTGCATTAAAAATTGCAACGATTGCCATAATATTAATACAAGCAATTAATATCTGTAGCTCCATATCTGGCGAAAGAAAAAATGGTAACTTAAGAATGCTATTAATGTCACCAAACAAGAGATCAACAATTTTTAACTCTAAATATTTTTCCATTATTTCTTCTACACTTCTAATGTTCGTAATTTCGATAATTACTTCTGGAATTACTGGAGTTTTAATTTTTGGAGAAGAAATAGGTCAAATAATTACTGTATTTAACGCTACTACAGTTATAGAAATAGAACCAATAATGGCGATATTGATTAATTTTATTTTTCAAATTTTGGAATGTATATCGTTTATAAGTTTATTCTGGATTTTCTCTATCACCATTAAAAATTTTGCTCTATCCACATCATTATCAATATTCAGCTATCTAGCTTGCATTGGATTATCAAAGATTAACTGGAATATTTTATCAATCTTCCCTTCAAATAACTTCAATTTAAACAAATATTTTTATTCAAAAACATATACTAGTAATAATATTCTAAACAAACTATTCGACCCTACATCTTATTCAATACAAAATTTTTATTTAAGTTTAATCATCACATTAATATTTATAATTGTAATGTATTTGATAAACATAAAGGTATTCAAAAAGAAGTCATATTAAAACTTAAATTCATAAAAAAAGATATAATTTGGATTAAGTCCACAATTATATCTTTTTTAACCTTTATATTTCATTATTTCCATTCTTGCCAACTCATCACATCTATTATTATAGACATTATCAGAATGCCCCTTTACTTTAACCCACTTCACAGAATTATGTCTATCAATTGCTTTTAGCAGACTCAACCACAACTCTTTATTTTTTACTTCTTTTTTATTTGCATTTTTCCAATTATTTGCTTTCCAATTATCTATCCAGCCTTCTTCAAAAGCATTCATTGTATATGCACTATCGGTATAAACAGTAACATCACAAGGCTCTTTAATTTGATTTAACCCTTCAAGTACAGCTGTAATTTCCATTTGATTATTGGTTGTGTTTGGATTAACGCCAGAAAACTCTTTAGATTTATTCTTATAAAAAAGAATAAACCCATACCCACCAACACCTGGGTTACCAGAACACGCACCATCAGTGTACAAAATAATTTCTTTCATTTAATCACCTAGCTTAATTTTGCAATTTATTTTAATATAATTATATCAAATATAAAATAGATAAAAAAATAAATTAATTAATTTTATTAAATAATTGACAAATATTATGAAAAACTATTTATTAATATAGTAATTAATTATAGGGGTGTAGTTCATCGGTAGAATAA
>CAZVVP010000004.1:0-54982 GCA_964630515.1 uncultured Christensenella sp.
TGCTATAACTGTAATTAGAATTTTTTTGCTTTTCATATTTTTAATTTCCTCCCCATATTTTACACATTTCTAATTATATTTATATTGTAGCAAATGCCCCCCCCCCAATGTCAAATGATTTTTGATAAATTTTTTAAAAAATATTAAAAATTAAGTTAAGAAACAAAAAAAACTTTGGACCTTATAAATTTATCCAAAGTTCTTTATTACTTATCTACTTAATGTTAAATTAAATCTACCATCAAGTTTAACTGATTCTTCCGCATAAGACACAACCTTTGCCTCAACTTCAATAATCATCTTAGTGTAGCCATAATTACTTAAACTAATACTACTATCTACTAGATTTGTACTATCCCAGTTGCCGTTTTGTAAAACACAAACTTTGTTGTCAAGTTTCATTTCAGTATTGTTTGAAGTATACAAAGATGCATTAACTACTAACTTAACATTAGAATCTTTGTCATATAAGTCAGTATAATTTAGAGAAACTTTAAAACTATCTGAATTGTTTAGAAGTATAACTTCTATAATCAAAGTAGTATCAGCTTCTGTTATATCGATATACTGTCCGTTATTAAATTTACCCAAATCTATTTCGTCGCTTGTAACTTTAGAGGAAGAACTAGAAGTTAAATAAGTAGCTAACTCTTCAATATCGTCCATAGTCGATTGACCATCATCTTCTGAATAATAAGAATTAACATCTTCTCTAGAAACATTGACTTTGGCTTTAATATCACCTGCGGAATAATCTATCACAAGCGTACTTGATTCTACATCAATAGTAGGTGAAGTAAAAGCTAATACAAGACTTAATACAATTACAGCAATAATAAAAGCAATACCTGATATAGATATAACTATTTTGGCTTTTGTACTCATAAAGTAAATCCTTCCTTTTTTCTAATTATACACCAAACAATTTGGCTTAGCAAATAATTTTATAAAAATTATTATATTGGAATTAATTGTTTTGACAATTATAGATATTTGTAAGTATAGCCTTTTTTCTTTTTCTTAACTTCATCAATTGTACCATAAGATACAACCTCTCCACCTCTTATTCCGCCATCTGGGCCCAAGTCAATAATATAATCCGCACTCTTAATTAGGTCAAGGTTGTGTTCGATTACAATAACTGTATTACCACCATCAACTAATCTTCGCAAAATTTTAATTAATTTGTCTACATCATAGAAATGTAGTCCTGTTGTTGGCTCATCTAGGATATATAAACTCTTTCCTGTACCTCTACGACTCAACTCTGTGGCGAGTTTAACTCTCTGAGCCTCACCGCCACTCAACTCTGTTGCGGGCTGACCAAGTTTGATATACCCTAAGCCTACATCTACTAAAGTTTGTAATTTATTTTTTATTTTTGGAATAGAATCAAAGAAATGCAGAGCCTCATCTATACTCATGTCTAATACATTATATATATTCTTGCCTTTGTACCTAACTTCCAAAGTCTCTCTATTATATCTTTTGCCATGACAGACATCACATGGGACATACACATCTGGCATGAAGTACATTTCTATCTTATTAATACCAGCACCACCGCAAGCTTCACATCTACCACCACTGATATTGAAAGAGAATCTTCCAGCAGAATATCCCCTTTCTTTCGCATCGTTAGTTTTGGCGAATAATTCTCTTATGTCAGTAAAAACATTTGTATAAGTAGCAGGGTTACTTCTTGGAGTCCTTCCTATTGGGCTTTGGTCAATGTTGATTACTTTATCAAACTTATCAAGTCCTTCAATTTTCTTATATTTACCCTCTGGCAAATTTGAACCATTGATATGATTATTAAAGGCTGGATAAATAATCTCATTTACAAGACTACTCTTTCCACTGCCACTAACGCCAGTTACTGCAGTAATTAGCCCTACTGGAATACTTACATCAATATTTTTCAAATTATTCTGCTTTGCGCCTATTATCTTTATATAATTATCTGTAGGCAAATTTTTCTTAACAGACAAATCAATTTTCCACTCACCACTTAAATATTTGCCAGTAATACTATCTTTGCAGTTCATTAAGTCTTCAATTGAGCCCTCTGCTACTATTTGTCCACCATTCACACCCGCATATGTTCCGACATCTACCAAATAATCTGCAATTCTTATTGTATCCTCATCATGCTCAACCACGATTACTGTGTTTCCAATATCTCTAAGATGTTGCAAAGTTGCAAGCAGTTTCTCATTGTCTCTTTGGTGCAAACCAATACTTGGCTCATCAAGAATATATATAACCCCTGTTAGTCCACTACCTATTTGAGTCGCAAGCCTAATTCTTTGAGACTCTCCACCACTAAGAGTATTAGAGTATCTTGATAGTTCTAGATAATCTAACCCTACATCAAGAAGAAATTGCAATCTAGCTTTGATTTCCTTAACTATTGGCTCAGCGATTGTTGTCTGAGTCTTATTAAGGGTAAGATTATTGATAAACTCATATAGTTCTGAAATAGACAAATCACAAAGTTGAGCAATATTTTTGTTATTAATTAGGATATTAAGAACTTCATCTTTAAGCCTTTTCCCATGACAAGTTGGGCAAAGCATATCAACCATGAGCTTATTAATTTCTCCCTTTATAAACTCACTAGTCGTTTCTCTATATCTCTTTTCCAAAATTGGAACTAGACCCTCATACGCAACTTCTCCTGACCTTTTTAGCCAAGGCATATAGCTTGGGATTTTTTCGCCCTTAGTGCCATAAAAAATTACTTCTTTAGCTTCTTTAGGAAGGTTCTTGAAAGATGTGGAATAATCTACACCAAACTTATCCATAACAGCTTTGTAAAAAGTATTGGTGTAGCTAGGCTCCATAATCCAAGTTATACTTATTGCCCCTTCAAGCAAGCTTAAATTGGGGGCTTTTACAAGTTTGTCAGTATCAATAATTTGCTTGTATCCAATACCAAGACAATCTGGGCACGCACCATATGGATTATTAAAACTAAACATTCTTGGACTAATTTCTGGGATACTATATCCACAAGTTGCACAAGCAAGTTTGCTATTATATAGCATTTCTTTATCTTCTGTGATAATAGAAACTATTCCACCAGCAAGTTTTAAAGCAGTTTCAATAGAATCGGTTAATCTCTTATTAACACCATCTTTAATTATAATTCTATCTACAATTACAGAAATATCGTGTTTTTTGTTCTTTTCTAGCAAAATCTCCTCTTCAAGAAGTCTTACTTCGCCATCAACCCTAACTCTTTGAAAACCATCTTTCCTATAAACTTCTAGTTCACTAACAAAAGCACCTTTTTTGCCTCTATACACTGGAGCTTCAACCATAATCTTAGTATTTTCTTCTAAATTCATAACGCTATCAACGATAACGTCAATACTAGAAGATGTTATCTTCTTCTTACAATGTGGGCAATAAGGTACACCAATATGCGCAAAAAGAAGTCTTAGATAATCGTAAATCTCAGTCACAGTTCCGACAGTACTTCTTGGGTTATGAGAAGTCGACTTTTGGTCAATAGCAATACTAGGAGACAACCCTTCTATACTATCTACATCAGGTTTTTCCATCTGACCTAAGAATTGTCTAGCATAACTACTAAGACTTTCCATGTATCTTCTTTGACCTTCTGCAAAGATTGTATCAAATGCTAAAGTGCTTTTGCCACTACCACTAACTCCAGTAAAAACAACTAACTTATTTCTAGGAATAGTTAGATTTACGTTCTTTAAATTATTCTGTCTTGCACCTTTTATGACTATATTTTCTAGCATTATATATCTCCTATTTCTTGATATATTCTTCTAATTCTTTGATTCTGTCTCTTAATTTAATCGCAACCTCAAACTCATAAGCCTCAGCTGCAATTTCCATTTGCTTTCTCAAGACTTCAATTTCGTGTAGAGTTTCCGATTTCGACATCTTGGTCTTCTTAGACTTCTTGTCAGCTTGTTTTGTTATCTCCAAAGTATTCTTAATAGGTTTAATGATGGTTTGTGGAGTGATTCCATGTTTGGCGTTATACTCCATCTGAATTGTTCTTCTTCTGTTTGTTTCTTTAACTGCTTTGTCTATAGACTTAGTTATTACATCAGCGTACATTATAACTTTAGATTCGCTATTTCGACTAGCACGACCAATTGTCTGAATTAATGCCCAATCCGACCTTAAGAAGCCTTCTTTGTCTGCATCAAGAATTGCAACTAGTTTTACTTCTGGAATATCTATACCCTCTCTAAGCAAGTTGATTCCAATTAGAACATCAAACTCTTTAGCACGCAAAGAATTGATTATTTGCATACGCTCTAAGGTATCAATGTCTGAGTGCAAATATCTAACCTTAATGCCTTTGTCAGTTAGATAGCTTGTTAAGTTTTCTGCCATCTTCTTGGTCAAAGTTGTAACAAGAACTCTGCCATTTCTATCAATTGTATCATTGATTTCTCCAATTAAATCATCAACTTGATTCTCTATTGGACGAATAATTATTTCTGGGTCAAGAAGCCCTGTTGGTCTAATTATTTGTTCTGCAACATTATCACTATTATTTAACTCAAAGTCACCCGGTGTTGCCGATACAAATACTGCTTGGCTGATTCTCTTTTCAAACTCATCAAAGTTAAGTGGTCTATTGTCATAAGCTGAAGGAAGTCTAAAGCCATAATCTACAAGATTTGTTTTTCTTGCAAAGTCGCCTGAGAACATTCCCCTTACTTGAGGCAAAGTTATATGACTCTCATCTACAAAAAGAACAAAGTCTTTAGGAAAATAATCAAGAAGAGTGTATGGTGCTTCACCTGGATTCCTGCCATCAAAATATCTGGAATAGTTCTCAATTCCACTACAGTAGCCTACTTCTTTAATCATCTCCAAGTCATAGAAAACTCTTTCTTTAATTCTTTGTGCCTCAATAAGTTTGCCTTGATCTTCAAACTCTTTGACTCTAAGCATACAATCATGTTTAATTTCAGCTATAATATCATCTAAATTATCTTCATTACCTATTGCATAGTGGGTTGCTGGAAGTAGATATAAGTGCTTTAAGATGTTATTTTTCTTGCCAGTAAGGACATTAATTTCTGCAATTTCTTCTATCTCATCTCCAAAGAAAGATATCCTTATTCCCGTTTCGCTTTGGTTAGCTGGAATAATGTCAAGAGTATCACCTTTGGACCTAAAGGTTGCTCTTTTGAAATCAATATCGTTTCTCTGATATTGAAGTTTAATTAATTTCTTAATAATCTCATTTTTCTCAATTACTTGACCTTCTCTTAGAGATAAGCACATAGAAGAATAAGTCTCTGGACTACCTAAACCATAAATACAACTTACACTTGCTACAACAATAACATCTCTTCTTTCAAATAATGAACAAGTTGCAGAATGTCTAAGTTTGTCTATTTCTTCATTAACACTCATGTCTTTGGCAATATATGTGTCTGATGATACTACATAAGCCTCTGGCTGATAGTAATCATAATAAGATACAAAGTACTCAACCCTATTATTTGGGAAAAACTCCCTAAACTCATTACAAAGCTGACCTGCCAAAGTTTTGTTATGTGCAAGAACAAGTACTGGTCTATCAATATTCCTTATAATATTTGCCATAGTAAAAGTTTTGCCACTACCAGTCACGCCCAAAAGAGTCTGATATCTAAGGCCGTCCTTGATACCTTCTGTTATACTCTTTATTGCTTCTGGTTGGTCGCCTGTTGGCTGAAACTTTGATACTAAATCAAACAAAATTTATTACTCCTATATTTTATTCTTTCTCTTGTTCTACTCTTTCTAAGAATTTTCTTGAAACAAACCCGCCACGATTTTCTCTTTTTTGTTCCATTGTGTCTAGTACTGCTTCAAGACTATCTCCATTAATTGCTCTTATAACTTCTAGCATATCAGCAGATTCTTCTATTATGTCTTTAATATTTTCTGAAACAATTGCTTCTTTAAGCTCAAGGAACTCCTCATCAAGCTTAGAGAGTAGAGATTTTTTATATTCTTCTTCACTAAGAATTCTAACAACAGCTTTTTCGCCTTTGCCATTGTTATTTATTATTTCATCAATCTTATCTCTAACTAACTTGTTATATATTTTCAAAATCAATCCTCTTAATTAAGTAAATTATCTCAAGATAAGTATAGCACAATGTAAGGTAAATATTCAAGATTAAATAATTATATTATTTAAAAAGTATAAAACTAGATATTTAGAACTATTAAACATGGCTGTAGTACACCACTACTATGCAAGTTGTTAAAAAACAAATAAAAATAGCCGTTATGCAACAATCTGCATACGACTATTATTTTAAACAAATACAAAATCTATCTGTCTTTCTGGAACATTTACATTAACCAATCTTACCTTAACTTTTTTGCCAATATAGCAACTATTAGCAGATGATTTAAGTAAGTAATCTTCTTCAACAAATTCGTAAGTTCCACTCATATCAGTTAATGATACTAGCCCTTCTACTGTGTTATCAAGAGTTACATAACAACCAAATTTTGTGACAGAGCTAATAACAGCATCAAACTCTTGACCTATTTTGTCTGCCATATATTGTGCTTTATACAAATCATCTACATCTCTTTCTGCTTTTTCTGCAACGATTTCTCTTGCGGAAGAATTAAGAGAACTTGATTGAACAAATCTTCTTGTTTCAGTAAGCACACTACCCTGCAATCTACCATGCAAATCATCTTTGATTATTCTATGTATTGTAAGGTCTGGATACCTTCTAATTGGAGAAGTAAAATGAGTGTAATATGTTAGAGCCAAACCATAGTGACCTAAGCACTCAGGGCTATATTTTGCTTTCTGCATTGACCTTAAACATATCTTATCTACTGCATATTCGCAGTCTTTACCCTTAACAGATTCTAGCATTCTTTGCAATTCTTTTGGTGGGACTTTCTCAGGATTAACATTGATTGTAACACCAAACTTTCTTGCAAGATTAAAGAAACTTTCCATTTTCTGACCATCTGGAGTCTCATGTACACGATATACAAATGGCAGTTTTCTTGTCTGATATTTCTTGGCAATTACTTCGTTTGCAGCAACCATAAATGATTCAATTAGTTTATGGCTATCATCTTGGATTCTTTTCTCAATATGACTAACACCACCCAAATCATTTAAGAAAACTTGGACTTCTGGAATATTAAAATCAATACTACCCTCTAATTTTCTAAACTTACGCAATTGTTTAGCAAGTATATCCATTTCTTGTAAGATTGGAACAAATTGGTGGTTCTCTTTAATAGCTTCCTCATCACCATTAAATATAGCTTGCACAGTTGTATATGTAAATCTTTTCTTTGACTCTATTATACTTTCACAAACACTTGAATCAATTACTTTGCCTTCGCTATCGTATTCTATAAATACAGATAGAGCCAATCTGTTAACTTTCTCATTAAGAGAGCAAATACCATTAGAAAGCTCTCTTGGAAGCATTGGCAAAACTAAACCTGGAAAATACACACTTGTTCCACGCTTGAACGCTTCTTTGTCAATGACAGAGTTCAGTTTAACATATTCGCCAACATCTGCTATATGTACGCCAAGAACTCTGTTGCCATTCTTGTTTAATTCCAAAGATATTGCATCATCTAAGTCTCTACTATCTTCCCCGTCAATTGTAAAACAAATATGAGAAGTAAAATCAAGTCTATCTTTATAGTCCTTAATATCTATTTCTTGAGGCATTTCTTTAGCAACTTCTTCTACATTTTTTGGGAAGAATTCGTACAAATCATGAGTTCTAAGTAAGCTTAGTACAAGAGTTTCAATCTTGTCTGGAGCACCTAGCACCTCAATTACTTCGCCATCTGGACATTGTTTTGGGTTTGAGTAATATTTATTAATCTTTACAACTACTTTATCTCCTTGATTAGCCCCTAGTGCTTTGTTAAGTGGAACATAAATATCTGTTCCGAACTTAACATCATCTGGACTAACATAAGCACATTTCTTATTTAGATTAATTCTTCCTACAATTCTTTCTTGACCCCGCTCTAGTATTTGAACGACCTTACCCTCTGGTCTTTTGCCTGCACTTCTTTTAAACTCAACAATAACAATATCGTTATTCTTAGCACCTTTCAAATCTTTTTCTGATACAAAAATATCTTCTTGAGAGTTATCTATAGGAACAATAAACGCATATCCGCTTCTAGTCATATCTACTGTTCCTTGAAATCTGTCAATTTTGCTCTTTGCTTTCTTGTCTTTCTTAGCAAGCATATCGTAGGCATCTTGAAGAATATCGCTGTTTATGTCTGGATTTGTTGCTTTCTTAGTTTTCTTAACATTTCCTACTAATTCAACAGAATTTCCTTTCTTTAAGATATTATCTTTAACAAAATAGACGCCTGAGTCAATTAAGTTGTCAAGTTGAATCTTCATATCCTCATATGGCTTATTGTTAAGCACGCAAAGTTGTGCTATTACAAAATCATATTCCAAATCAACTAGTCTATTATTTGCTATTTGATTTTCTATTTTCATTCTTTCTTTCATATAATAAATTTTACCTTTATTCCTAGTCTGTCAAAATCGCTTTAATTCTTCTTACGCCTGAACTACTACTCTCTTCTTTAGTTATCTTGAAATATCCTAAATCTTTAGTGTTTTGAGCATGAGGACCACCACAAATCTCTTTAGAAATATTGCCAATTGTATATACTGTTACCCTATCGCCATATTTGTTATCAAATATACCCATAGCGCCACTTGCTTTAGCTTCCTCTAGACTCATCTCTTCGCAAACTACAGGAATTGCCTCTTGAATATGAGTGTTAACTTCGTTTTCAACTGCCAAGATTTCCTCTGGTGTCATCTTTCTATCAAAGCTAAAGTCAAACCTCATTCTCTCTAAAGTAATATTACTTCCTCTTTGGAATACTCCATCACCTAAATGTTTTCTAAGAGCTGCCAAAAGCAAATGTGTTGCAGTGTGATATTTTGCATAGCCATAATCTGTGCCAGCAAGACCACCTTTAAACATTCCAGCACTACTTGTTCTACTCTTTTCTTGATGTTCTTTAAAACACTCATTATATTCGTCGATATTAACCTCTAAGCCTTTCTCTTGAGCCAACTCACAAGTAAGCTCTACTGGGAATCCAAAAGTATCATATAATCTAAATGCAACCGCTCCATTAATCTTAACATTAGTCATATCTGCAGTTACCTTCTCAAACTCTTTAAGTCCTTGTGCTATTGTTTTGCTAAACTTATTTACTTCTTTAGTAAATTCTTGTCTAATTATATCTTGATTCTTATCTAAGCAAGTATAAGTATCTTTAAAGAAATCAATATAGAAATTAACTACTTCGATTAAATCTTCCGCATTAATATTAAGACGTCTTGCAAAGTTAATACTTCTTCTAATTAATCTTCTAAGAACATAACCTCTGCCTACATTAGATGGAGTTGTTGGCATTTCATCACCCAAAACCATAGTTGCAGTTCTTAAGTGGTCTGCAATAACTCTAATAGCTTTATCAAATTCTTCATGTTTGCCATATTCTATCGCACCCAATCTTTCAATAATCTCTACTGCTGGTTTTAGGCTATCTACTTCGTATACACTGTTATAGCCATTTAGAACACATACAGTTCTCTCTAAACCCATTCCAGTATCTACATTTTTCTTCTTTAATGGCTCAATTGGAGCACCCTCAGATTTTCTAACAAAGCCCATAAAGACATCGTTCCATATCTCTAAGAATCTTCCACAATCACATGCTGGACTACAGTTTTTGCCACAAGGTTTTTTGTCAGTTATATAGAACATTTCGCTATCTGGACCACAAGGACCAACTTCGCCAAGTTCCCACCAGTTATTTTCTTTGCCATTCTCTTTTTTGCCAAGATAATAAATATTTTCTTCTTTTATTCCAAGCTCTTTCCAACGATTATATGTCTCTTCGTCTTTAGGACTATTCTCATTACCTGCAAAAACAGAAACTGCAAGTCTATCAACTGGAATATTTAAATACTTAGGACTTGTTAAGAATTCGTAAGAATAGCCAATAATTTCGTTCTTAAAATAATCGCCTAAACTCCAACTTCCCAACATCTCAAAGAAAGTTAAATGGCTTGCATCTCCAACTTCGTCAATATCTACTGTTCTAACGCATTTTTGGAAGTCAACCAGTCTTGTTCCTTGTGGGTGTTCTTTGCCAAGCAAATATGGAACAAGTGGGTGCATACCTGCAGTTGTAAATAATACTGAACCATCATTGTCAGGTACTAATGATGCAGAATCTATTTGTACATGATTTTTTTCCTTAAAGAAATTAATAAATTTTTGTTTTAATAATTTTGTTGTTATTTTTTCCATAATTTTTCCTTTTTTTATTTTTCCATTATATCTAAAGATACATCATAATTATCTTTTTCTTCTGATATTTTATATCCAAAGTTTTCGAAAATACGATTTTTGTTCTTTATTCTTGACCAACTACTACTACAATTAAATTTTAGGCTTTCTATTCCTTTGTCCTTGCAATACTCTATTGATTTATCTAGCAATCTCTTTGATTCTAGTCCTTTTACTTTATCTTTGTCGGAAAAGAACCAAGAAAGTTCTGCCCGTTTAATATTTTCTGCTAATGTTAACCAAGAAAATCCTAATAGGTCTTCCTCGCGAAACAAACACACAACAGTTGAATCTTCATTTAAAAACTGAAGTAAATAAATCTCCCCTTGAAGTTTGTGATCAAATTGGCTGTTCACAACATCATTCATTTTTAAAAGCAACTCTTTATTGCTGTCCAATATGTCTTTGCCATTATATATTTCAAACGTATACACTTCACTGTTCTTATCCATAATGTGACCTTCCTATATTAGAATATATCTGACAAATCATCATCTGATATTTCCGCTTCAACCATTTCTGCAGACTCTTCGACTTCCTGTTCAACACTTGCTGGTCTAGGTTCTTTTGGTGCTGGGAGTGTCGCTTCTAAGCTTTTTTCGTCAGCGCTTAAGCCTACATCAACGAAAGTAGTAATACCACCAATCCATTTAACTTCGATAGTTCCTGTATTACCATTTCTATGCTTTGCGACAATTAACTCACACATCTCTTCCGGTGCTCTCACCATACGTTTATTTTTGTCATCTATATACATATTAGGATTATATATAAACATAATTATATCAGCATCTTGCTCAATAGAACCTGAATCTCTTAAGTCTGAAGGCATTGGTCTATGGTTTGCTCTACTCTCCGTACCACGACTTAACTGGGAAAGAAGCAAGATTGGAACATCTAGTTCTCTAGCCGCCATCTTCAAAGTTCTTGTAATATCTCCAATCTCTAAAGTACGATTGTCTGATGACTTTCCGCCACCCTGCATTAATTGTAGATAGTCAATCATGACAAGGTCTAAGCCTTTCTCTCTTTTTAATCTTCTACATTTACTGATTATATCTGCAGGAGTTTTTGAGAAACCTTCGTCTACAAATATGTCTGCTTTAGCTAATTTTTCTTTCGCCGCATAGATTGCTTGCCAATCTTCTTTGGATAGTCTTCCCTCTTTGACCTTAGTAGAATCAACAAAAGCGATTGAGCATATAGCTCTTTGGATTATCTGTTCTTTACTCATTTCCAGAGAGAAAATTGCGACTTTCTTGCCATCATTAAGTGCAGAGTAAGTGGCTATATTCATACCCAAACTGGTCTTACCACCACCTGGACGGGCGGCAAGAAGTATAAGGTCAGACTTCTGAAGTCCGTTAGTCATCTTATCTAGTCCATAAATTCCAGTTCTGATTCCTCTAACTGCACCTTTGTTCTTCTCTAGTTCTATAAATTTGTCAATAACATTATTAATTGAGTCACTTACTGGAGTAAGTCCACCTCTATCTTCTTTCTCTGCTATGTTAAATATATTTTGCTCAGCAAAGGAAATTGCCTCATCTTTCTCAGGTTTCTCATAAGAATAGTTAATTATTTCGTTACTTGCGGAAATTATCTGTCTAAGAACACTATCTCTCTTAACTAATCCTACATAGTGTTTGAAATTACTAGCACTAGGAACAATATTAGCTAGAGTTGTCAAATACTCAATCCCGCCAATACTGTCTGTCATATTGGTTCTTTCTAACTCTGCCATAACTGTTACTAAATCTATAGGCATATTGTTGTTGTAAACCTTAGACATACTTTCAAATATAATTCTATGAGTTTCCATATAGAAATCATTAGCGGTTAGCTCTGACATTATGCTAATTGAAGCGTCTTGATCTATGAGCACACATCCTAATACGCATTGTTCACTCTCTAAACTGTGTGGTTGAGTTCTTGCGTCTGCAATCTTTTTTACTTTTGCCATCATAAAAACCTTTATCCTTATTTATCTTTCTTTCTTCCACTTCTCTCTACCACATCATTTACTTCTATAACATCTTGAGATTCTTCAAGCTGTTTTTTCTCTATCTTTTTCGCCCTTTCTTTATTATTAGTTTCTTTTTCCTTTCTAGCCTTAATCTTACTAAGCACTACTTCTATTAATAGTAAAAGCACAAGGCCTACTGCAGAATCCACTAACACGACTGTACTTGTACTTGTATCTGCTGGAAACAAACTATTAATAAGAATAAATACGACAAACAAACAAAGAAGTATTATCCCATACTTAATTAAGTACTTTTTCATTATTCGTTTGTCGAATATATAATGATTATTGTCCATCAAGTTCCTCCAATTTCTCTTTATTCTTACGCAATTTGATAAACATAAAACCAACACAAAGTCCTGAAACCACAACAGCAACCACATACCACCAAACTGTTACTGGACGCGCTCTGTATATGTCAATTGTCTGTTCTCCGTCTTCGTTTAGATTCCAAGAATAGATTGTAAAACCAGCTTGTGACAAACCATCAACATGAGTCGTGTCGCCTTTGATTCTTGACTCTGTTGTTTGGAAATGCTGGTTGATTTCTACATTATCTAAAACTTCTTCTTGTGTATATGTTGTGTCCATTACAGAATTGATTCTTGAAATGTAATAATCTAAGTAAGTTTGGTCATTAGACCTTATTAGTCTACTAAAATTCTCATAGGCGTTATCACTAGACCACACTGCTTTATATGTGAATAACGGACTATTGTCTATCTCATACTTACCCTGCAAATAACTTTGTAAGAAAGGTCCATAGTCTTCTGTTGCAAAGCCAACAGCACCCTCAATATTGATAATGCCTTGCTGTTCTAAGATTTCTGGAGTATTAAGCCCATAGAAATATATGAAATGATACAACTCTTTAAAAGTTATAAATATACTAAAAGTATAACCATTAGCTTCTGATTTCATCTGAGTTGTATCAACCTTTATTCCTTTTGTAAACACTTCATAAAGACTAACTTCATCAATATATCCTGTAAAAGTAGTTTTTGCCCAATTATCTATTGCATCTGCGTATAAATCCACATCATTTTTTACAATATTATATACACTTTGTGCTTTACCAGAAGTAAACTCTTCTTTATCTAATACAATACTTATCTCATCTATAATAGATCCGCTACCTGTATATACTCTTGTATAGTCTACACTAGCACATCCAACAAAGAGAAGGGAAGATATTATCAAAGTTAATAATGCTAGATATTTTCTCAAAGCATACTCCTTATATATTACATATATACTTATTTATTATACAATAAAATAATTAGTTACACAATAATTTTCGATTACAATTGCTCTTTTTGTCTTATTTTTTATAAAAAAATAAATATGAGTTTTATTGATTTGCCAAAGCATACAAAATTTAATATAATGTAGGCATGGATAATAAGACATTTTATAATTATAATAAAAACAAAGAATTAACAGTTGAAGAAGAAAACGAATATCAAATAACTAACGAAAGATTGAAAGATGCAATGCTTCTTAATAGTAGCCTTGGTTCAAAGTTGAAAATTCATGACATTAAGAAAGACAAAGAGTATTTAACTAGAAGAAGCACTGTCCTTCCTAACAGTTTCGGTAGATTTGTGCAAAAAAGAAAGGTTACAAAAACTTACTATGATACTGAGGATATGTTCTTTCATGCAGTTGGAATTAACATTTGCGAAACTGTAATTAAAGGTTCTAAAGAAAAGGAAATTACAGTAAGATACGATAGCTCAATTGAAAGAATTTCTTATCTTAAGTTTTTGCCTGACACTTATATTATGAAAGTAAAAGCAAAGGACAGAATGTCTTTGCATTATGAATTCATAGAGAGTGCAATTCTACAATTAATCACTAATGGTTTGCAACAAAATGTAATGGATTTGTTGAAGAAATTAAAGCCTCTAGTTATTGTTAACAAAGTAAGTGAAAGATGGCAATATAACTTACCAAACAAATTAGACATTGTGTGCAATTATGATAACTGCGTTTACTCTTCTCCAAAGACTAAAGATAAATACAAAACAGACATATTGGAAATTATGGCTGGAAACAGACCAGACGATTTCGCAGATACTTATAAACAATTTATTAAGGACTTAATCTTAGACCTTCCTACACTTATAGAAGAAAGTCATAGTGACTTATTTATAGGACTGGATTATTTACTTGATATTAGAAAATAAGAATAGTTAAACCACAAAAAGAAAAATAGCGGACAAATAAGTCTGCTATTTTTTGTTCTTTATTATTAATTTCATATCCTACTCATCTGGAGTTTTGGCAACGCTTAGAAGTCCATAGTATAGATTTTTAAAGCCATCATAGTCCATATCTACTGCAATACGCCATCTAGTTTTTCTCTTAGTTATGTTAGATACTAGCACACCTTTATTATCATAAAACTTAATACAAGGCTTGCAGTATTCTAATTTAAACAAAGTTGGCTCTATAATATATGCAGTTGCACAACTATCATGAGTTGCGGCATTAGGAGCTTTAACATGACCATCTTTGTAGTTCTGATACATAATTGCAAACAAATGACCAGTGTTGTTATAACTTCTAAGTCTTTTGATTTCTTCTTCGTCAATATATGCGTAATGGCCAAAATCCATAGGGATTATTAAAATATTTGCTCCACTATTTAGCACAATTTCGCAAGCTTCTGGGTCACGGCTTATATTAAATTCTGGATAAGGCTTTTCTTGCTCTAGTACATTATCTTTAGTTCCACCCATAAATACTATCTCTTTAATCTTCTTAACATCTTCTGGATATTCTTGAATTAATTTTGCAACATTAGTAAGAGGACCTAATACAAGGATAGTTGTATCTGGATACAACTGCAACACATTATGCATAGCCTCATATGCTGGGAGTTCTATCTCTTTAGTCTTAACACCATCGTATGTGTAGTCTCCAAAACCCATTGCACCATGTACCCCAAAAGCTTCTGTAAGTGGTCTCATCAATGGTCCTGGCAAACCTTTTGCAACTGGGATATTCTTGTCATAAAGTTCGCAAAGATGTAGTGCATTTCTAGTTGTAATATCTATTCCTAGATTCCCTGCAGTTGAACAAATAAGTTTGATATCTATATTTGGCGCAAAAAATGAGGTTATAAGTGCTACAGCATCATCAATGCCTGGGTCTGTATCTATAATTAAGTTTGTTTTCATAAATTCCATTTTCCTTTTGTTAAGCATTCTTTATGTAAGTATACCCTATAAATTAATATTTTTAAAAACAAAATTATGTAATTTGAATAAAAAAATAGCAACCTAAATCAAATTAGGTCGCTACAATGTAACTAAAACTTAAATTATTTGCCTTGAGTTTGAGACATAACTTCTTCTGCAAAGTTGTCTTTTCTCTTCTCTAGACCCTCACCCATCTCAAATCTAACAAATCTTCTGATAGTGATTTTTTCACCAATAGTAAGAATTGCATCGTTGATAAGTTGAGTAATAGTCTTCTCTGGATCTTTAACATATTCTTGTTCTAGCAAAACGATATCTTTATAGAATTTCTTAACTCTACCTTCTACCATTTTTTCAATAATTTCTTCTTTCTTGCCTTCGTTCTTAGCTTGGTTTCTAAGAATCTCTTTCTCATGTTCTAAAGCCTCAGCAGGAACTTCAGAAATAGATACGTATTGTGGATTAGCAGCAGCGATATGAAGAGCGATGTTTTTGCAAAGTTCTACGAATTGTTCGCTTCTAGCAACGAAGTCAGTTTCGCAGTTAACTTCTACTAATACACCAATCTTTCCACCCATATGGATATATGAATGAACTAATCCTTCTGCAGCAATTCTGTCTGCTTTCTTAGCAGCAGCAGAAATACCCTTCTCTCTTAACCATTCGCTAGCTTTATCGATGTCGCCGTTACATTCTGTTAATGCTTTCTTGCAATCCATCATACCAGCGTTAGTTCTTTTTCTTAGTTTTACAATATCTTCAGTTGTAAACATATTAATTTTTCCCCTTAAAATTAAAGATTTTATTATTCTTCTACAGGAGCTTCTTCTGTAGCAGTTTTCTTAGTTGACTTTCTAGTTCTTTTCTTAGGCTCTTCAGCTGGAGTCTCTTCTTCTTTAGCTTCTGCCTCTACCTCTTGAACTTCTACAACTTCTTCAGTCATAGCAACTTCTTCTTGGCTTTCTTCTTCAGCTACTGGGCTTACACCCTCTTTAGCCTCAATAACAGCATTAGCCATTGCACCAGCAATAAGAGAAATAGCACGAATTGCATCATCATTACCTGGGATTACATAATCTACAGGCTCTGGGTCGCAGTTAGTGTCTATTAATGCAACTACAGGGATATTAAGAGTTTTTGCTTCCTTAACAGCAATATGTTCCTTCTTAGTATCAACAACAAACATTACATCAGGCAATTTTGTCATCTCTCTAATACCACCAAGATTCTTCTCTAACTTAGCCATTTCTGCTCTAAGCTTGATAACTTCTTTCTTAGGAAGTAGGTTGAATTCTCCAACTTTCTCCATGTGGTCTAATTCGTTAAGTCTAGCGATTCTGCTTCTAATAGTCTTAAAGTTAGTAAGAGTACCACCTAACCAACGTGAATTAATATAGAACATTCCGCATCTCTTTGCTTCATCTTCTATTGCCTTTTGAGCTTGTTTCTTTGTTCCTACAAATAGGATTGTTTTGCCTTCTTTAGCCATATCTCTGATATATTCATAAGCCTTATCAATAAGTACAGCTGTATCTTCTAGGTTGATGATGTGGATATCATTTCTAGAAGTGAAGATATAAGGAGCCATCTTAGGGTTCCATTTTCTAGTTTGGTGACCAAAATGTACACCAGCTTCTAGTAATTGCTTCATTGAAATTACTGACATTTTATTTTCCTCCTTGTTTTTATTCTTCCTCAATGTTTTAAAACTTCTGGGACAACCTAAATTCTCTAATATATTTGCCACTACATCTATATATCAATCAGTAAGATATCTGCTGAACTATCCCTCTGATTAAATAAAATGCAACAACTTATACACCAAATATTCTAGGCAACAAACCAAAATATACAATTGAGTGTCTAATATTTTGCAATTAAGCGACAATATTGTATCACAATAAAACACATATTGCAAGTTATTTATCCCAAAAACTTTATATATTTTATATATAAAAAAACTAAGCCGTTGTAGCTTAGTTTTTAGAATTGTTTTGTTTCTTCCCTTAAAACTGACATATTATATTCTTTTTGACAATATTTTTCCGCACTTGTAATAGCTTCTTGAATAACACCTAAACTGATTGGTTTCGCCTGTGTATTACTTCTTCCTGGCTCAATAGGAAATGTACCATAATACTTCATTATAGATTCTTGTCTTCCTATACTATGTTCAACTGCAACGTCTTGTACATGACCATAATTTCCTTCTACTGTACCAATAATAGGAGTGTAATCAGTGCAGTTACCAGTTTTTGTAATAGGACGACAACAATCCAAAACTTCATCTGTTAAAATATTCTTGATTCTTGTTCCTTCATTATTAACTATAAAAGGTTTTATGCTGATAATTCCATTATTAACAACTCTTATGAAATGAATATCATCTAGACAAAATAATTTCTCTTTGTCTGCCTCATTTGTAGCTTTATTTGTTTCTTCTATTTGTGGTTCGCTTGATTCCCCATATAAATAAGTATCTATTTTCTTAGCACAGATTTCTTTAAGTTTATCAAATAGTTTCATTTTTTACTCCTTAAATCACTTTTGTACAACAAGTATAACATGGATTTTCCGTTTGTCAAGAGGGAGGGAATGTTTTTTTAGAAACTCATATATTTATAATTTACATAAAACAACAAAAAAAAAGACAAGCATTTCGCTTGCCCTACATAATTCTTAAATATTAGTTAGCCTCAACAACAGAAACTTGTTTCTTAGTTTTCTTGCATTGTTCAAACTTAACTACGCCATCTTTTAATGCAAATAAAGTATGGTCTTTACCGATACCAACATTCTTACCTGCATCAACTTTGGTTCCTCTTTGTCTCACGATTATTGTGCCAGCTTTAACAGCTTGACCATCGGACCTCTTTACACCAAGTCTTTTACTTTCGCTATCACGACCGTTCTTAGATGTTCCTTGTCCTTTCTTGTGAGCAAACAGTTGTATATTAATAAACATAATCTCTTTCCTCCAATTTAATAAATTTAGAATAACCTTGTGCTAAATCTTCAACCGCTAAGTACAAAGTCTTAAGTAAAACTTGTGACTTATCCAACTTATCGTCTTGTAATTTCTTAGGTAATTCTATTTTCAAATACCCTTCTTCTTCTACTTTTTTCATATTAAGATTGATCCCAACTACTGATTTTAATCCCAACACACATGCTTGAGTGATAGAAGATAAGGCAGAACATACGATATCGCTTCCGTGATGACTGTATCCTGTATGACCAGAACACTCAAAACCACGAATTATATCGTTATCTTTGTAAAACACAACATCAGTCATATTAGTCTACCGAAAGTATTTTTAATGCAGTATATGGTTGTCTATGACCTTGTTTTCTTCTATAATTCTTCTTAGCTTTATACTTGAAAACAACGATTTTGTCAGCCTTGCCTTGTTCTACAACCTCAGCAACAACCTTAGCATCTGCTACATATGGATTACCATTAGTGATTGCGCCATCTTTAACTAGCATTAGAACATCTAGATTAACTTTGTCGCCAACATTTGCATCCAATTTCTCTACATTGATGACATCATCTTTACAAACTTTGTATTGTTTGCCACCTGTTTGTATTATAGCGTACATTAATTTTTACCTCCTCTACCCAAACTCACTAAACAAAGGTGTTTAAACTAAATATTAGTTCAAAACTTCAAAATTTACCCATTTTATGTGGCTCAGTGACAATTCTAACAAAAAAAATATCCCTTGTCAAGATTATTTAGTAAATAAAGTAATAATTTGACAAAAAGATATTATGTGTATTTATTTAATATGATTAATAAAACATTCTAATCAAACTGAAGCCAAAAGTGACTTTTTGGAATCGTTTATGCTAACAATAGTGCCATAGCTATTAAGTTGCAGTTTTAAGCAATTAATTACTGCATCATTGTTAAACAACTCCTCTGCAGTTTGCTTTTCGTAATCAGCCCTCAAATCTTCTAAATCTTTAATTTTACATTTTAATTGTTTGATTCTTGAATGTACGACATAAGTATTAAGAATATCATTATGGCATTGTCTTATTTTTCCACTATTCATATTTCTTATATTATTACTTAAGCTTGCAATTTCTGAATCAATAATTGCTATCTTGTCTGATTTGTATTTTGTTATACATTCTTTAATTTCACAATTCATATAATAAAACCCCCTTTAGTTAATTTTTTTGCATTTAATTGTTAAATCTCGAAACTTTTTGTCGTTTCTTGACTATATTTTAGCATCTATGCTACTTTTCGACAAAATTGATTATTTATACAATTTTGGCTAATATTGTCTAAAATATTCTTTTTTTGTCGAAAACATGGCTCTGCTAACTCTGTTTTTTTGTTTGTTAACTATTTTCCTTAAATATATTATAGATATATTTAGGATTCCCATCAAAAAAATATTAAAAATTTTTTAATTTTTTTCTAAAAAACAGTTGACTTTAATAAAAATAATGCATATAATAATACGCGTAATCCTCAGTAGCTCAGTGGTGGAGCACTCGGCTGTTAACCGATAGGTCGTAGGTTCGAATCCTACCTGGGGAGCCAAGCAAAACTACCGCAAGGTAGTTTTTTTTCCCCCAATGTAGGATTTAACAGATATATATCTGCTTGGCAACCTTGTTGCATGAACCTAGGTATTCGGGTCCACATCTTGCTACTCAAGACACCCGAAGTACACAACCTAAGAGTTGCATAGACGAATCCTATTATAAAGGAGCAAAAATACTCATCAAATTTGTTTGGTGAGTATTTTTTATAAATTTAATTTTTCTATCAATCCCCTAAATATTTTTTGACTTTATCATATTTATACCATATACTTTAAGAAAAAAGTTACAGGAGAATACAATATGAGTTTTATAGATGAATGGGATATTTATTATACAGACAACGAACAAGATGAAGATATGGTGGATATTATATATATTCACAAAAACAATAAAGAATACTATGTGCATGAGAATGCTTTTGATTACGAAATTGATGGCTGTGATGAAGATATGAATGAATTAAATTCTACTTATGTAAGTAGATTTGTATACAACACCCTTCTTGACCAGTGTAAGAGAGCTTATAAGTTATCTACCTATTTTGACCAACAAGAATCTGACGAAGAATTTGTAGATTTAGATACGCCATCTACATTACCTATAGAAAAACTTAAAAACAGGGTCTTAAAAGAAAAGATTTGGCAAGGAATTAATTGCGAATTAGAAGAATCAGAACTTGAAGCAATCACTAGGCAGAATCACCAAAAAGATGAGTATTTTGATCTAGAAACTTGCAAAAAAGTTATATATAAGTATTTAAATAACGAAATAACTCCAGAATATTTCTGTACTTGGTGTGTGTTTATGGCAAATTTACATCTATCTCCTAATAATATTGGTGGAAAATTGTTTGATGTTAATGAAAGTATTTCAGAGCTATTTGACAGTGCCGCGTTCTGGGATTATGACATAGATATTGACGAAAAGATAAAGAATTGTAAAGAGTTAATCGCTGAACTTAAATGGCGAAATCATTGTATTGAGAATATCAAAAACAAACAAACTGCACCTTTCGACAACAATGGCATTATTGTATATGTATCTTTTGACCATTTTAATGAATATGCAGGCCCTATTCATAGAATGTGTATTGTTGATACAAAGGAAGAAAAATTTAATATGTTCTACATAGACAACTTAGAATTTGATGAGAATATTAACTATTCATTCTGCAACGAAGAAGATTTTGACAATTTATCTGGCGTATACTATAGTTACAAAGAAGATAGATACTTTGCGTTTGATGATGTAATAAAGAAATTAAATAAATAATACAAAAAAACTTAAGCAAGTAAAATAAACTGCTTAAGTCTTTTTTTATATAAACAGAAGGGAGAAAAAATATCTAATTATTTCGTGCTTCTTCGCTAATAAATATATATGCGATAGCGTCTGGGCCTAAGTGAGCACCAATTGTTGGCCCAATAATTCTAATTTCTGGTTTAATTCCAGATATCTTTTCAATCTCACTTGCAAGCAGATTTGCACCCTCAACATTGTCGGTATGTCCAACTATACATCTTGAGTTGGCAAGTGGTTTATATGTAGTAAGCCCCTTAGTAATATTTGCAACACCTTTCTTTACTCCACCAATCATCTTATTTCTAATAACAAGCTTGCCTTCTTTACTAAAGTCTATCATTATAGTTAGTTTTGCAATTTTTCCAATTTGGGCTGCAAGTCCAGAGATTCTACCGCCCGCCTTAAGATAATCCAAATTACTAACCAAAACAAAGTGTTGAATATGTAATTTGATATCGTTAATATATTTAGCAGTTTCCTCTAATGACTTGTTGTCATCTCTCATTTCGCAAGCAATACGAACCAAAAGTCCTTGACCTACTGTTGTTGTTAGTGGGTCAATTACTATACACTCAAACTTAGGATATTCTTTCTTTACCTCTTCAATTGCTTGATTTGCCACTTCGGCTGTTCTTGCAAGTCCAGATGAAATTGTAAAATGAATTAATTTCTTAACTCCCGACTTAGCTATATTTCTAAAATACTCCTCATGAATATAGTTATTATTCATGGATGTTTTTACAACATAACCTGCTCTTAATTTGTCATAGAAATCAACATAATCTTGATAACTTTCAAAGCTATCTGGCTTGACATATGTATCATCTCCCTTAGTGTAAGAAATACTAAGTGGCAAATGAAATACATCTAAATCCTTGATTTCTTCATTGTATAAGTCAGCAGTACTGTCTGTTGAAACATAAAACTTTGGCATAAAAGTTTACCCCCATAATTATCTGATTCTAGTGTACGATATACTTGGTTAAATCTTGGTAAATTTCGACATACTTCGCAAAAATTTATTTCTTCTATATTTTCTTATTCTGCCACAAAGTCCCTGTCTAAGAATTCTTGTTCTTGCTTAGAAATATTCTCTTTGCCTAATAATTTCTCAAGAATTGAATTTATTTCATCAAAATTTTCTTCTCCAATTTCTTCTCTAAATGACATTGGATTATCTGACATAAAAGCGGTTATTATTTTTGATTGATTTTCAATTAAGAAATTTCTGGCATTTTGTATATATTTATCATAACCTTGATTGATAATTGTACTATTTACCATCGGACTATTTTTTTCTAGAAATTTTTCATAAACTTTTAATGCTAACCATTCAGTACAAATTTCATTGATACCTGTATAATCAGCCCCATTTGATGAATAAAATCCAGACACTACGCCATCTTTTGTTTCAAAAAAACATACAGCATGAATCATCTCATGTATAACATCTAAGTCTCTTGTTTTGTGATTTAAATTTAAACCTATTAAAGATTTTCTTTTTCCATCAACACCTATTGGATAAACAATGAAAGCTGATTTTGTAAGAAAGGAAAGAGGGTCAAAATATTTACTTTTTATTTCATCTTCTGTTTGAGAATCTAAAATGTTTGCATTTTTAATTTCTTGCATACTTGCCATCTTTGTAGGCGTATGTTTCTCTTCCTCATTAATATAATTCGCATTGATACTAATAGCCTTATCTAAAAAAACTAAAACTTTCTGAAATCTCAAATTTTGTTTTAATTCCTCAATGCTTGTCGGATTGCCAAAAAACGGAGCGAATTTTTTAAAATAATAATCACTAATTTCTCCTGTTCTATTATCAAAAATAAAGTATTTTAAATCTTCGCCAATTGCCGATATTTCATAATCTGAGAGCCCTTCCATGCATCTTTCTTCCAATTCTTTCAACTGCGAAGTGCTACTATCTACTATTTCTTCAAGCTGAAGTTGTTTACTTTCAACATATTTCATCATTTGATTAAGATTTGCTCTTCTTGTGGCAAGCTCTGCAAAAGAAACTTCTGAAAAAACATCAGAATCTAGCGTATTTAAAGCCATATTCAGATAATCAATTACTTGGTCATTGGAGGTATTGTAGTAGAACGTAATATTATTTACTCTTTCTGATATTTTGTCTCTGTATTTTTCCCCAAAAACTTCAATAATGGCTTCTTTAATAGCCTCTATATTAATATTAATTAAACCATTAGTAAAACTCAAATCGTCCATTGTTTTTCTCCCGCTTAAGTATATTTCATATTGTATCAAAAGACAATAATATTTACAAGAACATTTCTTGCTTTTGTGACGCGGACAACCAAAGAAGTAGAAATTAATAACAAAACATAAGTTTTAGTTGATTTTTTGACAAGGTAGTGATACAATACATAAGATTTATTTAATATATGTTCTATATAAGTAATGGAACTTATACTTTGGAGGAAATAATGCTAGATAAAAAATATAACTTTGCAGAAAAAGAAAAAAAGTGGCAAGAATATTGGTTTGATAACGATATATATAAATTTGAGGAAAGCGGAAGCAAGCAAGTTTATTCTATCGATACTCCACCACCTACTGTTAATGGGAAAATTCATATGGGACACTTGTCATCATATATGCATATAGAAACTATTGCAAGACACCATAGAATGAAGGGAGAGAATGTTTATTTCCCATTTGGTTTTGATGACAACGGACTTCCTACTGAGAGATATGTTGAGAAGATTATTAAGAAGAGAGCTTATGAACTTCCTAGACAAACTTTTATTAACATTTGTTTAGACGAGACTAAGAAGCTAGAGAGTGAGTTCTTTGACTTATACAAATCTGCTGGATTTAGCTGTAATCTTAAAGAACATTATTCTTCAATATCTCCTAGAACTCAGAAAATAAGTCAACATTCCTTCTTGGAGTTATATAAGAAAGGCAAGATTTATCACGCTGAAGCTCCTGCACTTTGGTGTACAGAATGTCAGACAGCTTGTGCTCAATCTGAGTTAGAAGATAAAGATATTGATAGTACATTTAATTATCTTAAGTTCTTTATCGCAGGTACTAAAGAATATATAACAGTTGCAACAACTAGACCAGAAATGCTTTGTGGAGTTGTATGTGTATTCATTAACCCTAAAGATGAGAAGAATCAACATTTACTTGAAAAGAAACTTGTTGTACCATATTTTAACTATGAAGTAGAAGTATTAACTGATGAATTAGTTGACCTAGATAAAGGTTCTGGCGTTGTTATGTGTTGTACATTTGGTGATAACGTCGATAAAGAATGGCAAAGAAAACATAACTTGCCTATCAAGGAATGTTTTACAAGTGATGGTAAAATGACTGCACTTGCTAAAGAATTTGAAGGCTTGCCAATTATTGAGTGTAGAAAAGCAGTAATCGATAAGTTGAAAGAAAATGATTTACTTATTAAGCAAGAGAATATCACTCACGCAGTTTCAACCCATGACAGATGTGGAACACCAATTGAGATTGCGGTTAAGAAACAATGGTTTATTGATGTGCTTAGTCACAAAGATGAGTTATATCAAGCAGGACTTGACTGTAACTGGCACCCTAAAGCTATGAGAAGTAGATATCTTAATTGGGTAGAGAATTTATCTTGGAACTGGTGTATTTCTAGACAAAGATTCTTTGGAATTCCGTTCCCTGTTTGGTTCTGTAAAGATTGTGGAAAAGTTAAATTAGCTGAAGTTAATGAGCTTCCTATCGACCCACTTAAAGACTTGCCAAGCACACCTTGTGATTGTGGATGTAACGAATTTGTTGGAGAAACTGATGTTATGGATACTTGGGCAACAAGTAGTCTAACTCCACAGATTAGTACTGATATGTTCACAAATAAAGGTCTTGACGATACAATGGTTCCTATGAACTTAAGACCAAATGCTCATGATAATATTAGAGTTTGGGACTTCTACACAATTGTCAAAAGCTTATATCACTTCAATAAGCTTCCATGGAAAGATCTTATGATTTCTGGTTATGTTACAAGTTCTGACGGCTCAAAATTAGCTAAATCTAAAGCAAATAGCGCTAACTCCCCTCAAGAGATTATTAAAACATATTCTGCTGATGTTACTAGATATTGGGCAAACAGCATGACACTTGGAAAAGACACAGCCTTCTCACTTGTTGAGTTTGATAACGGCAAGAAATTAATTAATAAGCTATGGAACGCAAGCAAATTTGTTCTTAGCTTCTTAGAAGACTATACTCCAAGTGAAATTAAGTTAGAGATTATGGACAAATGGTTACTTGACAAATATAAGGATTTGCATGTTAGATTTGTAAAGTACTTAGATAGATACGAAATTGCCCTTGCTCTTAATGAACTTGAAAAATTCTTCTGGTCATTCTGTGACAATTATGTTGAATTAGTAAAGAGAAGATTATATAACCCAGATATCTATGGAATAGATGCTTGTAATTCTGCTAAATACACTTGCTATCATGTTCTTCTTGGCATGCTTAAGATGTTTGCTCCAGTATTACCTCATATAACTGAAGAAATATATATGTCATACTATGCTGAGAAAGAAAATTCTAAATCAATCCACATCTCGGGTTATCATGATATTGGAACTGATTATGACAAAGATTTGATTGAGAAAGGCGACAAAGTATTAGAAATAGTAACATTAGTTAGACAATTTAAGTCTGAAAACAAAGTATCGCTTAAGACTTTTATTGAAGACATGACTATTACTTCTAACATTAATGACTTTATCAAGCTTGCAGAAGTAGATATCAAAGCAGTTTCTTCTGTAAACGAAGTTAAATACGAAGAAGGCGAATTTGATGTAAAACTTGGCAAAGTTATTGAAGAAGAACAAAACCAATAAGTAAATAAATAGCATTACTAGAACAATAGTAGTGCTGTTTTTTGTAAAAATTGTTATCAAAAATCTAAATTATCAAGTATAATATATAGAAATTCGCATATTGTAATAGAAAAGTTGCAAAAAAGTTAAAAAATAGTTTGCAAATTTGAAACTTGTATATATAATATAGTGGTTTAAAAAATTAGTATCATAGGAGAAAGTATGGAAGAAAAACCAAGATACATTAAATGCCCAAGATGTGAACTTAATTACATCTTAAGCAATCAAGATTACTGTGAAGTATGTAAACAAGAAATGAAAGCTGGATATCAAGATGAGGTTGAGTTAGATGAAGTTCTTCTTAACGAAGAAGGTTCTCTATGCCCTATTTGCAAAGTCAACTTTATCTCAGACGAAAGCAAAGGAATGTGCGACTCTTGTTATGAAGAAAATAGCACAATTTCTGACAATGATGATAACCTTGACTGGAGAAATTTTGTAGACAAAGAAGATTCTGATGACGACGAATTAGATTTGCTTCCAGTAGAGTCTGACGATGAGATTGATGAAGAATTGGGTAACACATTTGCCAAAGATTTAGACGATGAATTCTCAGATAATTTTGACGAAGAAGATGAAGACTTTAGTAGCGACCTAGATGATGACTTTGATGACATAATCGACTCTGACGAATTTGATGATAACGACGACGATGATTTCGACGATGACGATGATGATGATGACGACGATGACGACGATAAGTATCGTGATTAATTCATAAAATAACAAATTAAATAGTTTTATAAGACTCAAGAATTAGACAACTTTAAATTCTTGGTCTTTTTTTTGTCAGTAAATTTTGATTTATTTACCTCTCCCCTTATATAATATAAGTGCCAACAAAATATTAAAGTCATGGAGGAAACTGATGGCAGATTTAAACACTGCGAAAGTAAGCCCTAGAATAGAGAATGGCAAGTTTCTATGGTACGAAGGGAATACCTTTGCAATCGAATTAGAAATAAATTTGACTAACGATTCTGGTGAAGTTGTAACTTTGGGTAATGATGACACCATTGTTGTTAACTGCTATAGAAATGATATTTCTATGCACAAGTTTGTTTTTAAAGAATTCTTCGAAAACAAAGTATATTTGCATTTTGACGAAGAAATAACAAAAAAGTTCCGTGAAGGAAACTATTACTATACAGTTACCTATATCGGAAATGACACTACTACAATAGTAGCAAGAAATGAAATGGAGGTAGAGAAATGACAACAAACAAAATTAGTGCAACTGTGACAGCATCAATTGTAAACTCCCTTCCTGCAGATGTGCGTAATCACATAACTAATACTAACAACCCCCACAATATAACCTGCGAACAGATTAATGCATTCCCCAACCAAGAAGGTGTCGTAATCGATAATAATTATGTTCACACTGACAACAACTTTACAACTGAAGAAAAAAATGCTGTAAATAATTTAATGGCTAACCAAGAATCATTAGATAATTTAGGCGAATTTAGTACCAAACTAGAAGAATTTACAACCCAGATTGAAAATCAGCAAACCGATATGGAAACTAACTATGTTAAGTTTTCAGATTTTGACAATACAACTAGTGCAACTTATCTTAAAAGTGACTCTGCCCCAACCACAGAGACGGTTGCAAGCTTTATTGGTCAAATTTATTTAGACACAACCAATAACAAAACTTATCAATGCACTGCCATTGATAAAGAAACTCCTAGCTATACTTGGGTTCAAATTATTAAAGAAACAGATATAGCAAGTAATAGTAATTTTGGCGTTATTAGAACGCGTTCTAATAGTGGTGTTTTTGTCAACAATGGCTATCTATATATTTCCCCTCCAACCGACCTAGAATTGCGTGAGAAAACATCAACATATAAAGCAGTCACTCTTGAACAATTAGACAAAGCAGTCAAAAGCGGTTTAGCAGAAAGCTCATTAGAGTGGACAGATTATGAGAAATCAAGTGCTACCAATTTAATAGGCGCAACAGCTTTTCAATCTGGAAAAGGCTCACCATCGTCTTCAACAGTAGATAGTACATATGTCAAAGTTGGTGATTTATACTTAGACACAACTACCAATGAATTGTATCACTGTTATGAGCGTACTTCAAGCTTAGAAGGATATGATTCTAAATGGAAGAAGGTTGCAATCAAGGTTGTTAACAAAAATATTCTAATCAACCCAGATTTTAAAATTAACCAAAGAGAAAAAACTTCATATTCTACATATATAATAAGGCTATACACTGTAGACAGATGGATGAAAGATAAGAATTCTATTATAGAAATTACCGATGGAGTATATACTTTTGCTAATGCTTCAACTACAGAAATGAATGGTGTATTACAGTTTATCCCAGACAATTCTCAATTACTTGGAAACAAAGTAACTTTTGCTGTTAAGTTCGTAGGAAACGATACAGTTTACACCCTAACTTCTGATGTTTTGCCAAGTGATGTTAGCTCTATTGCTGTTGACTCTGTAATCAAAACAGTCACAACGGATTTTGGTGCTTTACAATTGGAGTTTGGAAAAACTAATTTCATGGTTAGAATTCTTGCTAATTGCCCAACTGATACAGAAAACTTAACTTATCTTACGCCAGAATGGGCTAAACTTGAGATTGGTGACGAATTTACTGGCTATGAAGCTGTTAACAAATATGAAGAATTGGAGAAATGTTATCCATTCTATCAAAAAGTCCCAAATGAGACTATGCCACAACCCGGATATCTTCTTTATACAGAAGCTTTAACAACAATGGCTATTAACTGTACACTTTATAGAGCTTTATACAAAACCCCTAGTGTTAAATATAGCGACACCACTATGACTTACTTTCTAGATAACGGACAAAGTATAGAGAAAACATTTAACGATTTTACTCTTAGAACATACTCCCCTGATAATCGTATGTTACTAATTGAATTTGGTTGCATGGAAGATAACACAGAAATGCTTAATGGTCAGACAGAGTTATATAGGCTTTGTTGGGCTAAGCTAAACGAATTTGAATTAGAAGCAGAAATAAAAAAATAACCCCCTAAAAAAACAAAAAAAACATATTAGATAAAATCAATTATCTAATATGTTTTTTTTATGTAAACAAACCTTTTAGAAAATCTATTGCAGGAATTAAATTATCTGTGAAATAGTACGCTACACAAATTCCTGCAGTTAGTAGTATTGTCAAGATAACTAATATTTTTCCCATCTTTCTAGGTTTAACAAGTATTTGGATAATACCAAACAAGAAACTCAAAATACAAGCTCCAAGTGTTCCTAATATACACCACATTAAGTATTCTGAAACAAATTCATTAATAAAATCAAATACTGCATTAGAAGATGAAGAGTCTTTAATAACAAATAGATATAGCATAATTACGCCAAAGGCTAATACTGTCGCAACTAGGAATATGATTGACATTATCCCAAAGAATCTATTTCCTTTAGCTTTTGCCGGTTTTTCTTCAGCGTCTTGAGAAATAGCTTCCTCAGTTCTATTGTCTGGATTGACAATATCTTTCTCATCTATCTTAATTGGATTAGTGTCACTTACTTTACTGTCTGACTTCTCTTCTAGTTGTGTATAAGGGACTTCTTCAGCTTTAACTGATTGGAAAGTTTCTTCTTTTTTCTCTTCCTTAACTGGATCTGGAGTTGTAGGTTCTAAATCCACAATTGGCGAATTGTCTTCTTGAGAACTTTCTATACTATTCACACCATCAGAACTATCAGTCTCCTGCACTTCGTCAGTATTACGAATATCTGTCTCTTTGATATAACCCATGTTGATATTGGATTCTTCTACAGTAGGTTTGATAATATCTGTATCTACGACTTCTTCCTGAATGCTATTCTTATTTGTCTCTAAATTAGTATTTGTCTCTTCTATAATATCAATAGGCTTAGGTTTAGAACTTTCTTCTTTAACTTCAAATTCATTTATTTCTTGTTCAACTGCTTTTTCTAAAGAAATAAAAGGCTTTTCTTCAACTATTGGTTCTTCAGTCTCAACTATAGGAGCAAAATCTATTTTAGATTCTTCAGCATTAATCAGATGGGTTTCATCTACTATAGGTTCTTCATTGTTAGGAGTTTCTAACTTATCTTCCTGTATATCCTCATTAACATTATCCAAAGAGGGGTCTTCTATAGATGTGACGTCGAAATCAAAGGTTTCTTTGCTCTCTTCTTTTACTTTCTCTTCTTTGAAATCATGATTCTCTTCAATTACTTCTTCATTCCTCAACGCTTCAGTTTGGAAAGGCTCTTCTTTCTCAAATTCTTCTACTTCTTTTCTCTTTCGTTCTTTCTCTTCATTCTCTAAGTTTTTTGCATTCTCATAGAAAGCGTTTAAATCGAAATCGTCTGTAAACTCACTCTCATCTGGCTCAAAAGACACATCTTTAGTATAAAGCTCTTCCATATCCTCATCAAGAGTGGATACTTTCTTAACATCTTTAGCAAATGCAGTCTGTTGTTCCTTAACCTCTCTCTTACTTCTTAAAGCATTTGCAAGTGATGAGATATTAGAAATTGCACTCTTTAAATTAGAGTTATTGGTATTTGTAGAACCACAAACACTACACTTGGTGCTTTTAGGATTTAATTCGTTACCACATACATTACACTTCATTTTTCACTCTCTTTCATTTTGTAACAACAAAGTGTACTAATCATAACTATTAGTACTTATACAAAATAATTACTACAGTTAGTATAACAAATATTAATTAAACAAGCAAAATAAAATATAATTATTTTGTAATTTACAAAATAAGTTAGTCTTTCTTTCTGCTACTCTTAACGATTAATGATACTGTAATTATTAAACCCGTTGATACTACAAGCCAAACTAACAAATTAATTATAGCAGAGTTATTATAAGTGTTGGTCTTATCCTCAAACTGATTATCTAAGACTTCATCTACCAAAGGAGAAGTTGTTGTTGGAGTGCTGTTAACAGTTAAATCCCCACTTTCTTCATCAACTGTAGTATTAAATAGTGCTGTATTAATCACATTAGCAAGTCTGTCTGCACTCTCATAAACAAGTTCTTTTTCCATTAAATGACAACCCATCTCAAATAACACAGCTTTGGGCGATAGTGCTTGATTATAATGACCTTTGGCGTAATAAATATCTTTAATTAAACCTGGCTCTATTTCGTCAGCGACAGACATTAAGTAAATTGCGAATTGCTCATTTATTTCCATGTTGGAATTAGCTTTGCCGATCACAATTCTAACCATGCTCTTCTCTACACCATTTTGTTTGTTTATATAATATGACCTACTTGTACCGTCCCTATGGATATCGAATATCGCATTAGGAGAATATTTCGTAAGCATTGATTTGGCTGTACTAGAGCTTCTAGAATAAGCATTAGAATCATGAGGAATATGTAAGGTTTCATCAATATACGTCTCAATCCCTTCAAGTCTTAGTGAATTTGCTAATCTTTTGGCAACATCATGTATGCCTCCTGCCCCATATATACTCTCTGTTCCATCTGTGGGAACATAACTTTCGTCATTGTGTGTCATATATAGACAAATCTTCTTGTCACCAGTTGCTATTGGTTTAGCATTATAGTCGATATCTACTTTGGGCTTATCTACGACATAGAGAAACTTTGCTTTACCTTGCATTAAATCTTTGTTTAGTTCTATTACTTTATATTTCTTATATTCTCTAGAAATATAATAATCTCCAATATATACCTCGCTTTTTTCAAATAAATAATTTCCTGACTCATCATATATGACATAATTTTGTTCACTATCGTTAACTGTTTCTGCCCTTACTACAAGCGGGCTTTCTAATATCACAAAAAAAGCTATTATAGTTAACAAGATTTTACTTAACTTTCTCATGTCTTAATCTCCAAGATTTTAATTTTGTAGTAATATAATTTGCACTAATTCCAATCAAATAAATAGCTGAGAATAGATTATAAATATTGATAATATTCAAATCGGTTATTTGTAGTTCTTTGTACCAAAAAATACCCTCCGCCACCATAATTGCAAATGCAAATATATAACAAAAATAATAGATGTTACCTCTATTTTGACTAAACAATAGAATAAAGATACTACTTAATATTAATGCAAACCAGATACTATAGTCTAAAGATAAGAAAATTTCGTTATTTATAAAAGTATAATAAACATAACCAAGCAAGGTACTTAAAGTTGTTATTATCCAAAAATTTTTTACTTGAAAGTTAATTGCAATATTAATAAACAATAAAAGAATTGTCGCTAGAAACAAGATATTAATTTGAGAAGTATCAGAGACTATCATCTCAGGAGCAAAAATTGACGCTATTGCAATTATAATATTAAGATAAATCAAACTTACTTTGAAATTAAATTTCTTAAACATCACTAAATATAACAACATAAGTACAAAAAAAATAATACAAAAAGGCATATAAACTACTCTCCTCTTTGTATTATTTTGCATAATATATATGTTTTTATTCGCTTTACTTGTTTTGTGTTCCACCATTAACATCTTTCTTGAAATCGTCTAAGAAATTGATAAAATGTGTCAAGTCTGCGAATTGTCTATAAACGCTTGCAAATCTAACATAAGCTACATCATCTAGCTCTTTCAATCTCTCCATAACAAGTTCACCTAGCATTTTGGAAGAAATTTCTTGGTCTAAATTGTTTTGGATATGTTTCTGGATATCTGTAACAACTATGTCAATTTGAGCCATGCTTATTGGTCTTTTTTCACAAGCTCTTAAAATTCCTCTTTTTAGCTTATTGGCATCAAAAGCCTGTCTTGTTCCATCACTTTTTATAACCAAAATAGGCAAAGTCTCAATGGCCTCATATGTCGTATACCTCTTGCCACAATCAAGACATTCCCTTCTTCTTCTTATTGCATTACTCTCTTCTGAGTTTCTGCTATCCAAAACCTTGCTTTCTGTTTTGCCACAATAAGGACATCTCATTTTCATTAACCTCAAATAATTAATATCTAGTAATATAATCTTTAGTAAAAACTAGTACTTATTATTATATCAGAAATAATTACTTTTGCAAATTCTTAAAAGCATAAGATTGAAATTATTAAAAAATAATTAGATATTTGGCTAATATTACAAAATTTAGGGATTTTAATTGTCTAATAGGTACTTTTTGTGTCGAAAAAAGCATATAGTGTTATTGTAGGGATAGAATTATGCAAATTTCTTTTTGTGAATTAAGAGCTAAAGAAGTCGTAAATATATTTAACGGCAAAAGGCTGGGCAACATAATAGATATGATTATTGACACAAGCTGTGCCAGAGTTTTAGGAATTGTAGTGCCTAACCATAACGCTAAATTTAGTATTTTTAAGCCATCTTCTGATGTCTTTATTCCCTACAATAATATTGTCAAAATTGGTAAAGATGTTATTTTGGTCGACTTAAGTCATGTCTCAACTCAAGAAATCGAATCTAAACGAAAAAACAGAAATAATAATCAAATAAAAGACTCTACTCAAAATTAATCAAGTAGAGCCTTTTTTTATTTAATTTTTAACTTCAAGAAGTCCTGATGGGTTAATAAAATAATTAATATTCCAATAACTAATTCCCAGTAATCCAAACTCTTCAGCAAGTCTTAACTTGGCATTAAGAGACCTGACATCTTCAAACCAAACAATATGTTGATTAGTTGGTGTGTAATATCTAAAGTATGGAGATTGACTTAGTGTATCAAAGTAAATATTACTTCCCTTGGTTCTTGCAAGATTAAGCGCTTGTTGATTACTAAGAATCTGAGCAGGCTGACCTTTGATATATGGCAAAGTCCAATCATATGCGTAGTTAGAAACACCTAACAAAATTTTGTTTGCAGGAATTTCTGTTACAGCATAAGAAATTACGTCTCTAATTTTGTCAATAGGAGAAATTGGTTGTGGATCACCATACAGATAGCCCCATTCGTAAGTCATAATAATTACTATATCAACGATTTCTCCAATTGCCTTATAATCATGAGCCTCATAAAGTATACCTTGTTGATTAGCACTTGTCTTTGGAGCAACAGCAACGGTCAATATGTATCCACTCTGTTTGAGTATAGTGCTTAACTCTCTTAAGAATTCAGTATATAAGTCTCTATCTTCTGGGTATAGGTATTCAAAATCCACATTTAGTCCATAATAACCCTTAGCATTTAGAGTCTGCATAACATTTTCAAAGAATCTATTTCGACTTACTTCGTTTGTAAATAACTCATGGGCAATCTCTGCACTAAAGCCTTCACCACCAATATTTGTTACACTCATAAGAGGTTTGATATTTCTAGCTTTCGCCTTTGCGATATAACCCTCATCTATTAACGGTCTTAATTCACCATTAGCCATAACTTCATAACTAAATATACTAAGATATGTAAGATATGGCAAAGTCATATTTAGAATTTCATCAGAAATGCCCGGCAACATATATCCATTAACAACTCCTGTATATTTCATTATTGATTGATAAGGGATTATTAGTTGCTGTCCTGGAAAAATAAGAGAATTGTTATTTAGATTTGGATTTGCATTATACAAATCATTAACAGTAATACTATATCTTCTTGCTATGCTATATAGCGTATCTCCTGCAACTATTGTATATCTTATTTCATCTATAGGAATTGTTAACGCTTGACCTATAACAAGGGTTTCTTGCGGATTAATATTATTAACCTTTGCAATAGATTCCACTGTCGTTCCAAATTCTCTTGCTAAGTTATATAAAGTATCGCCACTTTCTATTTCGTAAATAAACATTTCTTACTCCTTATTATGAATACTAATAATTTATATGCAAATAAGAAAATAATGTTAAAAAAAACTCTAGTTATGTCCTAGAGTTAAACTTCTTTAATCTGGCTTAATACTTTATTAAAATAATCTGGCAACGGTGCTTCAAATATCATTTCTTCATTTGTCGTAGGATGAGTAAGTACTAGTTTGTATGCATGAAGAAGTTGACCATTAAGCTTAAATTTACAAGGATTAGGGTTATAAAGAGTATCGCCAATAATTGCATGCTTAATGTATGCGGAATGTACTCTTATCTGATGAGTCCTTCCTGTTTTTAGTTCAAAATCTACTAGCGTATATCCTTGATAATATTTGTCAACTTTGTAGATAGTATGAGCGATTTTTCCCTTATCTGCACCAACAACAGCCATTTTTAGTCTATTCTTAATATCCCGACCAATATTGGTTATTATCTCTCCACTGCCCTCTTTGACTGATCCTTGCACTAAGGCTTTGTAATATCTTTTGCAGGTCTTATTTGTAATTTGTTCGCTAAGAATATGATGAGCTTTATCATTCTTTGCGACAACCAAAAGTCCACTTGTATCTTTGTCAATTCTATGTACGATACCTGGCCTAATGTCCCCATTAACACTACTTAAATTATTAATGGAATGTAAAAGTGCATTGACTAGTGTTCCCTCTTTGTTACCAACCGCTGGGTGCACAACCATGCCTTGTGCCTTGTTAATTACAACGATATCGTCATCTTGATAAACAATATCAATAGGAATATCTTCTGCTTTGGCATGAATTTCCTTGTTGTTATCTAATTTATCAAGCATAATCACATCATTAATCCTCAAAGAATATCCCGCTTTAACGATTTTGTCATTAATTGTAACTTTGCCATTATCGATAAAATTCTTAATCTGTGACCTTGTAAATTCTGGGAAATTTTCCATTACAAATACATCAAGGCGTTTCTTAGAATTTGAATCATCAATTACAAATTTATTCATTGTTTTCTCTCTTAAGTCTATTTTCTCTACACATTGTAATAATCATGTCAAGTATATAAAGCACAACACCAAAACACACCAAAATATCTGCTATATTACAAACAAAGCCAAAAATAGAGAATTTAATAAAATCCCTAACATAGCTAAAACAAATTCTGTCAACCAAATTCCCAACAGCACCTGCAAGGATAAAAGAAAAAGCTGTTACATATAGGCCATTTTGATTCTTCTGCTTTAAGTCTAATATTACAAAAACTACTACAAATGCAACACTCACCAAAGAAAGAAGGAGTGTACTTCCCGCAAAACTACCAAATGCTGCTCCGTCATTCTCCAAATAAGTAAAAGTTATAAAGCCCATAAAAACACTATATGACTCTTCACCGCTTAAGAAATAATCAGCAAAATAAGATTTGCTAATTAAGTCAATTGCCAGCATTACAGCTATTATAATTAATTTAATAATGATTTTCTTATCTGATATAAACTGTTTAAATTTCATAGTTATATATTATCACAAAGTATCAATTTTACAAAAGATTTATTCTATATGTTGCACAGTTCGTAAATATATTCGCAGTAGGAATATTTCATAGAATTGGAAGTATCATTGTTAGTAATTAAATCATTAACTAATTTTTCTAAAACATTTCCTAGTTTAACTAATTTTTCCAAAAAATTAACAACTTCGTTAGACTTATATGTTTGTAGAATATTCTCAATCTTGGCAATATTAGCAAGGATATCTCCTTTATAATTATTGACAGTACTTGCACCTGCAATTGAGCTAAGATTTCCAATCTGTACGGCAATAGTAAGTTCATATAATACTTTACCTAAATCATAAACAAGCATTGTTGACTCTGAAATAAGTTCTATTTCATTTTCTTCGAAATCTTCTAAATTATAAGCTATATTAGGAGTACTAAACGGGATTATCTCTAGTTCGAAATTATCTACCTCATTACTTGCAACAACACTCTTTGCCATATCTTCAGTGGGATAAATTAATGCGATTAAGTAGTTTTCTTGCTCCCCCTCCCATACATACCCGCTAGCTCCAAGCGCTGTGGCTGATGGATAAAGGGATTCTAGTGCGCTTTTGTCTTTAGACGATTCTAATGATACTGCATAGTAAGTATAAGAAGGATAATATATATCGTAATTGTCTTGAACTTCTTTGCTTATAAACATATAAACAAAATAAGCAATTGTACTAATTGATAATACCACCACCAAAAATATAATAAATTTTGGTTTTCGTCTAACTTTCTTTATTTCAAAAACTTCATTGTAATCTCTACTCATTATTAACCTATTAAAAAATATTTTTAAATATTTTATGAGATAAAATTTCTAATAATAACCTGTCAGTAAAATTTGATTTTTGCAAATTTATACCCTTATAATCGAAGTAATGACAATCAGCTAGATTATAAGGTTTTAAAAGATTGTTAATAATAATAAAAATATATAGAGGTGAATGTTATGAGAATTAAACCATTATACAACAGAGTTGTACTAAAGAATGTCAAAGAGGAATCAAAATCTGAAGGTAGAATAATTCTTCCTGAGAGCTTTGATGAAAAGTCTGAGATTTCTATTGTTGAAGAAATAGGGACTGGTGGAATGCTTGACGGGAATGAGATTACTTGGCAAGTAAAGAAGGGAGATAGAGTAATATACAACAAGTATTCTGCTCACGAATTCCATATTGATGGAGAGACTTTTACAATAATATGTCAAGATGATATCTTGGGCATTATCGAAGGAGGCAAAGATGAGTAAGAAGATGCAATTTGGATTTGACGCAATTAAGAGTTTGGAAGCAGGAGTTAACAAACTTGCCAATGCTGTTAAATTAACTTTAGGACCAAAAGGAAGAAATGTTGCCTTAGAACGAAAGTTTGGCACTACTCTAATTACTAATGATGGTGTCACTATTGCTAAAGAAATTGAGCTAGAAGATGTTTTTGAAAATGTTGGGGCTAATATTATTAAAGAAGTAAGTATTAAAACCAATGATACTGCAGGAGACGGAACAACCACCGCCTGTGTTTTAGCACAAAGCATAATTAATAATGGCATAAGAAACTATAGCACTGGTGCTAACCAAATCCTTCTTAAGAAAGGCATAGATATCGCTGTAAAAGAAGTGTCAAAATATTTAGACGAAATTTCGACACCTATCAAGAGTGTTCAAGACCTATACAATATTGCCACAATTAGTGCAGAAAATGAAGAGATTGGTCAAATTATAGCTAATGCATTTGAAGAAGTAGGAAGAGATGGAAGCATCACTGTAGAAAATGGAAAAACTCTTAAAACTACCTTAAATATTGTCAAAGGATTGGAATTTGACAAAGGTTACATATCTCCATATATGGTCACAAATATGGAAAAATTAGTATCGGAGTTAGACAACGCCTTTATCTTAATTATCGATGGTAAAGTTAGCAATATCCAAGAGATTGTTACGATTTTGGAAAATGTAAGTCTTACAAGACAACCCCTACTCATTATTGCAGATGATTATGATAACGAAGTGATTAATACCTTAGTGCTTAACAAGTTAAGAGGAAATATAAATGTTGTTGCTGTTAAATCACCTTACTATGAAGATAAGCGAAAAGCTGTATTAGAAGATATCGCTACCCTTACTGGTGGAGTAGTTATATCTAAAGAGAAAGGTTTGAGTCTGACAAATATAACATTAGAGGATTTAGGAAGAGCAGAACTAATTAAAGTTACTAAAGACTCAACCCTAATCACGCGTGGTTATGGAAGCAAAGAAAATATAGAACAAAGATCAAATGAAATAAAAGCACAAATTGAAATGTGTGACAATGATTTTGATAAAGAAATGTTAAAACAGAGGCTTTCTAGATTCGCTGGAGGTGTTGCCGTTATTTCTGTAGGTTGTGCTACTGAGGTTGAGTGCCAAGAATTAAAGCTTAGAATAGAGGACGCTATAAGTGCTACAAAGAGTGCTTTGGAAGAAGGTATCATTGCAGGAGGTGGAATCGCTCTACTTAATGCAACAAAGATTCTAGATAATATTATAAACGATTATTCTGGAGATATAAGAACTGGTATCGAAATTGTTAAAAATTCCTTAAAAGAACCTCTAGTTACTATTCTTCATAACGCAGGACTTGAAAGCTCTGTAATAATTAATGAAATTAAGAACAATGCAGAGAATAACATTAATTATGGCTACAATGCTTTAACTAATACTTATGAGGATTTTATGAAAAGTGGCGTAATTGACCCAAAGAAAGTTACAAGATGTGCAATTGAGAATGCAGGAAGTATTGCAGGAACACTTCTTACAACTGAATGTATTATTTGTGAGAATGAAATCAAGAGTAATCAATAAAATGGCAAATCTATAAAAATACTAAGCTTAATTGTTAATAAATTATATATAATTATTCCCTATAACACAAAAAACAGGATACAAATCCTGTTTTTTTTACGAACTAATCTTCTAATTTTTCTGTTTTCTTTGATTTTGAAACAGTAGCAGACTTAGTAGCTGTAGTCTTAGTTGTAGTCTTTGCTGTAGCAGTTTTTGCAGGTTTCTTCTCTTGTATTTTCTCTTCTTTTACTTCTTCAGCTGAAACTTTCTCTAACTTCTTCTCTTCTTTTTCTTCAGTTGTATTTACTTCTGGAGTTGCTGTAGCTTTCTTTCTTTCATGATAATCAAGTACTTCTACAAAGTAATTGAAGTTGCAGAATCCATAAATTGTAGTGATATAACTAAATAACACATAGAATAGAATATGCCATACAATCATCAAAATAATTGAAACTGAAAGCACTTCGATTTGGCTTAAACAAAGCAATACAAACAAGAATAATGCTAATGCTAATACATATGCTAGATAAAACCAAAGTTTGTAAGCATACATATTTACTCTGTGTCTCTTCATCTTCTTTGCGCTTGTAGACAAAGCGTCTAAATAATGGTCATAGTTATGATGTTCTACGAAATAGAAAACCATAGAATAAGAACCAATAGCAAATAGAAGAGGAACAAATAGTAGGATGCCTGAGAAGATGTAAATTAAGAAAACAATAATTCCCAAGAATGCATACATAATTATATTCTTTCCAACAAAACCACTGAAAAGAATCTTAAGACTAGGCTTTTCCTCACCTTCTGTCAATTTTCTAATAAATCTAATATGTCCTACTTGCATATTACCAAACAAAACAATTGCGATTACTAGAATTATGCCAAATAAGCCATGTACTAATTGTGTTAACCATGCTGCTGCAAAAATAATTACTGCAAAAGGTAATACTGAAATTAGTGTAGCTAAGAATGCTTGGCCAAATTTACCCTTGAATCTTGCTTTAGTGTTAGCAAAAAATTCAATTAAGCTTTTACTTTTATTCATATTTTTTCTCCTTACCATTGTTTACTTCTAATATTATAACTTGTAATGTTAATTTTTCAAAATAATTTTTACAAGTATTTAAATTAACCAATTAAGGTGACAAACGAAAACATTTGCACCTTAATTAGTTTTTTTATACTGATTACATTGTAATATTTGTGTTAAAGTACATAGATACAGAAGATGAGCCGTCAGAACCATATATGGTGATTGTACAAATAGCACTGGTTTCCTCAGTTACACTAAATACACTATTTGCTTGGTCTATAATATCTTTATCAAACTCAAACACAATCTTAGTATTATTAGTCTCTGTATTTAAGCCATTGATAGTATATGTAATTTTGTCAGTACTATTAATAATATACATAACGTCCAACTTATTTAATAAAGTTGTGTTAAGCTCATATACTGCAAGATAGCCAGCTACAAAACCGTCAACATTAGAATTATTAGCAATATTCAAGGCATCTAACTCACCTAAAGTTGAGCTATCATAAGTTACTTTTAAATCATTATTATCTACAATAAGAACTATCGATTTCTCAGAACCTTCAGGACCTATAGTTCCTAAAGATATTGCTTTGCTAGGATCAACTTTAATTGGAATTTCGATATTATTATCGAATATCACTTTATATCCTTTATTAGAACCAGATGTAAATTCGTACTTATATAAATGTAAACTAAAATCAACCGATACTGTTGTAATTGATATTAATTCGTTAATATGTAACTGCATTCCAGAACTCAACAATGTTGCTACATCATTAATTACAATAGTATCTTTAATAATACCATTTTCATCTATTATTTCTTGTGGTGTAGGTGATGTATTGTCATATATTTTTCCATCTACGCCAACACTTCCTATTTCATTAATAAAATTTAATTGAGGATAATGTTTTTGATAATTAATTAATTGATATTGCCAGATATTAGCAAAGTTTCCTACCCCGCTAGCAAACCCAACTGTTACATATTCTGTCAATACATATCTTTGACCCGCGGTTAGATTAATTGTAGGAATATTAAATTCGTGATTATCATAATCATAACTTGATTCTTTCCATGTTATTTTATCAGAAGTTGTCTTAATTGTATAACCTGCTATTGGGATTAACACATCAACTGTGTATGTAGAATTAGCCCCTGTTGTATATTTTTCACCAATATAACCGTTGAAATTAAATGAAATTGGCAAAACATACGATACTGCTATTGGTCTTATTTCAAGTACACCATTATTTATTTCTACTGCATTTTCGCTCCCACCACGACTATAAACTTCGCTGTAAAGCTCATTCTTGTCATAACTATCTCCAGTTTTAGTATAGAATTGGTCGTTTACAAGATAGTTAGCATTATAATCCCAATAATATTCAAAGGAACCATAATCACTATTTGCCTTACGCATAATCCCCATTAAGTTGGAGTCCAAATCTTGAATATCTACATAACTTAACTCTGCTGTCAAGTATTGCAAACCAAACACATTATTATATAGAGAATAACCGTCTTCTAATAATTTATTGTTAACATTATAAGAATAATATTTATATTCATTAACATTAGATAAATATCCTTGTATATCATTGACTTTAATTACTGGATAAATTGTGATTGTATATTCATTAGTTAATAAACTATCATTAGGATTAATTGTTAAGCCTCCAGCGCTATCATCAACAGTTATAGTAAATTTAATTGTAAGTGTTGTATACATATTACCTGTTAATATGATGTTACTTCCTTCACATTTTACATAATCCCCTATTCCAGTTAGACCGTTAATTGATGTAATATTAATTGCTGATAAATAATTTGTTGTATTATTATTAACTTCTTTTATCTGGATGTAATTGCCTAAATTGTATGTTAAAGACTTATCAGTGCTGTTATATATATATGTTTTAGTAGCAATTTCATTAGAATTTATCACAACTTTACCAGAGGTCGAATAATCTGCAATAGAGTCCACATAAGAAACAAATGGAACATTATTATTAAGTGTAGTATCATCTAATTCTATTGTAGGCTCAACCTTGATTGTAAGTACTATATCCTCACATCCTTGCAAACTACAAATAACAGATATTGTTGAAGTATTCATGCAGTCATAAACGTGAAGTATTGTTTCTGAGCCGTTTCCGTCTATAGTATATCCTTCAGTAGTATAAATTTTTTGATTTGTAGAATCAACAAAATATGCAACATTAGAATAAGCAGATACATTATAAGTAATTCTAGCATTTAGCTCTGTAGTTTTGGCAGCATCATAATAAGCTTTCAAATATTGAGCTAAATCAACTTCCCTGTTATTCTCATCAATAGAAATAATATCATTGGTTGTTGTCTCAAATGTTGGGGCTTCAAACTTAGCATCAACAGTAAATGTTTTGGTAACTTTATTGGTATTTCCACTATCTGTTGTAAATGTCCACTCCATATCAAAGGTTACAATAAAATCCTCAGTTGTTGCGTATAGTGGTAAAGTTCCATCATTATTAAGTTTTACTCTTATAAATGGTTTGTCAGTACCTGTACCTTGAACTTGCGTTGTATTAGCATAGCCAAAGTATTTGTAGAAATTGCTTGGACTATCACTTATATAGTTGCCTTCACCGTCCTTATATTGAACATCAGTTACATTAATATATACACCTAATCCCAAGCTTTCGTTTGGATTTGTTGACATATTAACATTATCAGAATAAATTCTAGAAATAGAAAAATCTGTAGTTGTTCCTAAATTATTTTCTGTATAAGTTTTTAGACCACTACGGATAGCACTCCAAGTTTTCCAACCCTCTTGATCTGTAGATGTTAGATTATCAAAATTAAATAAATATCTTAGAATACAAGTTTCGATATAATCTTCGGAAAGCAATGAAATATCTATTATTGAAGAATCAAACAGCTCTTTGTTAAATGTTAATACTCCTTCTGTATTAATACCAGTTGTAATATTGGTAGAGATATTACTATCATTTCCAGTTACAATCCCTTCTAAACTTTTGAAAATATTAGGCAAATAATTTTCTGTGCCAATATATTTATCATAAAGCACTAGTGATTTATTATCGTTCTTCCATGTCCAGAAATCATCAGTAGAGCCACTTTGTATTACTTTGCCACTAGTAGTAAATTCTCTGGTAAGTGCAATATCTCCACTAAACAAAGAAGTGAAATCAGATATATTTACTTCACTAATATCAATGGTTACAAGGTCATTAGTTGGTGCGTATGTAACATTATTAACATAGTCTTCTGCAAGTCTAATAATTGGCCTATTGTTAGTTAATGTTTTTGCAATAGCATTAATACTAATATAAGTTGGATGAATTGTTAATCCATCAGCTATACCGTCAATACCAGTAAGTTTAACTCCTTCACTTTCTGGATTAAATCTATTAATATCAATGGAAGCATAGGACTCATCTGTTACGCTAGCTTGTTCCCCTGAAACATTTGCGTTAATATATACTGCAAAGTTAAGTGGGTGTACTTGGTCAGTTAATGCTTCGTCGTATGCAAGCATTAAGTTAGTTAATTTCTTATGAATTTGTGAAAGTTCTTTTTCTAGTCTAGCCTTCTCTTCTAAATCTAAAGTTGCTTCTATTAAATTCGGATAAGTATAAACCTTAATTAACTCATCGATGTTATATGGCAAAACAGTTAACATATTAATGTAACTATTGTCTGTAATAAGTTTAACCAAGTTATAACTACTAGAAGCTGAATTACGCAATGCATAATTTGATACTGTAACATCATTTGTTCCGTCGGTGATGACAACTTCGTTTTCCAATATTGAGTAATAATAAAGATTTTCTAATACACTCTTTGCTGTTATTGTATTAGTAAAGTCTACAGCATTAAGTCCGATATAATTAACAACTTCATCTTTATAATTTACTACGCCATCTATTATGATATCGCCACTTGCATTTTTGAAACTTACTTGCTTAGTTGTATCAATTACTTTGACTTGATTGTTATCATTTCTCTCAATTAACTGATTTCTTTCGTTAAAAATTTTCCAACCTTCCCTATCAATTGGGTTGTTATCAGCATCAGTTAGTACATAGCTTGCAAAGAATATAACTTTATTCTCACTGGCAGAAAGAGCTTTGATTTCTTCCCAAGTAAGCTCATAGGCGTATACAATGTTTTTAGTGCCACCATTCTCTTCGTCAATCTTAGCATACTGAACTATCTTATTACCGTTTGCGGATGTAAACTTTAACATTTTGCCTTCTAAGTCTGTAAATGTACAAAGTCTACTAGTTGTAATTGAGTCAACTTCTACTGAGTTAATATCAAGAATTGGATAGTATCTAGTTTGCTCAAAATATGATGCCGTGAATACAGAATTCTCATCTACAATTATATTTCCAGATCCATCATCAACCCCTGCGTAGGCAAACAATTTGTAGTTTTCAAATGTTGTGTCTGCATAGATATCAGCAGGTTTAGTTAAGCTCTGAATATTTAATTGTTTCCAGCCGGACTCCAATGTCTGACCTATATCTGTTGTATCGTCATAGATGTACATTGTATCGCTGTATTCTATATTATTATGTAGTTTTAGTCCGTTAGTTGATGTATCACTATCCTCTAGTACATTTACTTTAATAAAGTCATAGAAAACTTTTCTTCCGTCTTCATCATTCACAGCAAGAGAGAACATAAGATATATCTGGAAGTCTTCTGCCTTGCTAGGCACTTTCTTAGTTAATGTCCAGATATTATTCTCATCTTTCTCAATAGTCAAATATTGATTATTGTATCCAAATAGATATGGAGAAGTTTCTGCTTTTTCCTTATTAGCTTTTAGAAGCTCTGCAATTTCTTGTTTGTAGTTGTATAGACTATTTGAATTTGCAGGCAAAGCAGTTAGTCCAAGATTAGTGTTGATTTCTGTATTGCTACCGCTTATTTGACTTTTGCCTGACTTATCATATAGAAGCACATCTATTGTCATATTCTCAAGCAAACTTTGTTTTGCCAAAACATCAATTTCGGTATTGCTATCGTCTAAGCTAGTTGCCTCTAGTTTGATTACAAAGTAGTTCACCAAACTAGAATACTCAGAAGAGTTACCCATTACAATAAAGTCTTCTGTTCTTAACTTTTCCCCATTAACAATATCGATTAACGACATATCTCTACTTCCAGAATCTACTGTGAATGTATTAACTTTGACATCTGAGATATAGAAATCAATAAAGGAAGAAACATATACATAATTTAAAGACTTCTTAATTGTATCAAGAATCTCTTTGCCTGAAGTTAATATTATGTCACCTGAGTTTGTCATGTAACTTTCAAAAAATGTTAAAGCTTCAGGGTTCTCCAAAGCAAAATAATTCTTATAATATTTTGTTAAAAACTTACTATATTTTGAAAGTAATGAGTTAAAAACAGTGTTATTAACGCCTATCTGGTCAAAACTTTTTTTAAGATAATTATCTTCAAATGCAGTAAGTCCTAAGTCGATAAACTCTTGCTGAATTTGATAAGAACGGTGAGACTTTGCTTCTACTCTAAATGTGCTTGTGTCGATATCGCTTGGATAGAAATTAAGCACATATCTTTGGTCAAGGTTGCTATAATAACAATCTACTGGCTCACCTGATGGAGTTGTTGTTGCGGAATTGGCAACGTCAATCTCAACAGCATTACCATCAGCATCATAGTAGTAGAAATATAATTTTTTATTCTCTACATCTGACCATTGGTTAATATCAAAGATGTTGTCTTTATTCGCATACAAATAGAAAGTCGTATTTGTCTTATTCTTAGCAATTATGTATTGTCTTGAGGTGTCTGCACTAGAAACATATTTAAGCGATGAACTGAAAGATATATCACTATCTTCAACTGGCACATCAACTACCACCTTTAGTCTACATGGGGCAATAAGATTACTTACACTGTTTTTCTTATTACTTACAAATTCTATCTCTGCATTACCACCAACGTTTCTACCATTTGCATCTTTGACTACAGATATAGTAAACTCCTTACCAACAGTAACTGTTTCTGGCACTGTAACACCAGAACCGACGACAATAGTTTTCAAAGTCGTCTCAGTTGCATCATTGGGCAGATAATTAATAACCATAGTGGTATCATCTTCGATAAAAATTAGTTTATCTGTCATTCCTTCTGTGTCATCAAAATAAATCTTAGAAAGCCCAACTACTTTCTCCTCAAAGCCCCCCATAAGTGCAAATATCCCGATACTTATTCCGATAACGCCTACGATACATGCTGAAATTATACCAAAGACTTTCATAATTTTTTTAAACATAATTTTCTCCTAAACAAAGAAATAGAAAATCTACTTTTCTATTATTATTTGCCATTGTCAGATAATTAATTATATAAATAGAGATTTTTTTTGTCAAATAAATACAGTAGAGTACAAAATTTGCAAATTTTACAAACTTAGAATTTGCTTTACAAGTTTAAACTTTTGTACTATCATTTAATAGACAAAATATTAAGGAAAAAACTATGGAAACTAAATTACTTCCAGCATGCGAACAGTCAATAAATTTAGCATGCAAACTTCTTAAAAATGGCGATATTGTGGGAGTGCCAACAGAGACTGTTTATGGGCTTGCTGGCGATGCAAGAAACCCTAATGCAATAAAGAAGATTTTTGAAGCCAAAGGCAGACCGCAAGATAATCCTCTAATTGTGCACATATCAGATATGGAAATGCTTCAAGATGTTGTGGGCTTTGTCCCCAATGATGCAGTCAATCTTGCTAAAGTATTTTGGCCCGGCCCACTTACAATGATTTTGCCAAAAAGCAATAATATATGTGAAGAAATTAGTGCGGGACTTAATAGCGTAGGCGTAAGAATGCCTGCAAACGAAATTGCTAGAGAAATAATTTCTAAATCTGGCATTCCTTTTGGAGCTCCAAGTGCTAATACTAGCGGGAAACCAAGCCCAACCAATGCTGAAGATGTATATATGGATATGAATGGCAAAATTCCACTAATTATTGACGGCGGAGAATGTGAGGCGGGAATTGAATCAACAGTAATCTCCCTACTAACCAAGACCCCTGTAATTTTACGTCCCGGTGTTATTACTAGAGAAGAAATTGAGAATGTCTTAAATAAGCCTGTGGATATCGCTAAAGAAGTTACAGATGGCGTAAAAGAAGATAGTGTAGTACTTTCTCCCGGCATGAAATACAAGCACTACTCACCTAACGCTGAAGTAATAATTCTTAAAGGTAGCTTAGATAATTGTGTAAAATATATGGAAAACTTACAAGATGTTAAAAATACCTATATTATGTGCTTTAGCGGTGAAGAAGATTTGTTTACTCTCCCTACAATCTCTTATGGAAGCAAGGACAATGCGAAAGAACAAGCCAAGAAATTATTTGCAACTCTTAGAAAGCTAGATAAACTTGGAGCTTTAAAAGTTTATGTTAGATGTCCTGAAACAACAGGAGTCTCTCTTGCTGTATATAACAGACTTATTAGGTCAGCTGGATTCAATATTATCAATGTTGATTAAACAAAAAAAACATTCCTAATTATTCTAGGAATGTCTTTTTTATCTCTTATTGAATTCAAATTTCTTCTGCAACTTATTAAATTTTACCATGTCTAAATCTGGCGAATATTCAAGTCTATTTGGGATTTTTAATTCCTTATACTTCTCAAAACCAAGTTTGGAAAAAGGCAACAATTCCCATCTAAAAATATTAGTGAATTCACTCAAAACTTGTCTGTATTCTTCCAAAATCTCATTTGAATCGTTAATATTTGGAACAATAACAGTTCTGACCCACGTAGGAATTTTGTTATTATTAAGAAATCTTAAAAATTCTAAAGTTCTGTCCATTGTAACCCCAGCATACTCTTTGTACATTTCTGTATTTGGGAATTTCAAATCACAGATAACATAATCAAGTTCGTAGGCAAGTTTCTTCACAGTTTCAGTAAGTTCAACATTACCAGAAGTCTCAATACAGCTTTTGACACCAATTTTGTTAAACTCTTCGACACAAGCCAAGACAAATTCTGGCTGAAGCAAAGGCTCACCACCACCAAAAGTGACTCCGCCTTTGTTGCCATAATATGTTACATAATTTTTCAATTTAGAGTAAATATCTTTTACTGTCATTTTAGTGCCGTTTTGCTTAACCCAAGTATCTGGATTATGGCAATATGCACATCTTAGATTACAGCCTTGCATAAAGACAACACTTCTTATCCCAAAACCATCTAGTGTGGAATAAGTATCGATACTATGAACATAACCATCTATATTAGATTTGTTCATGGAAAGTCCTGCTAATAACTTCTTGTTGTTGTTCTTTGCTTAATTTGTTGAAGTTAACAGCATATCCACTAACTCTAATAGTTAGATTTGGATACTTCTTAGGATGATTCATAGCATCAATTAACATTTCTCTATTAAGAACATTTACATTAAGGTGTTGTGCCTTTCTTGCAAAATATCCATCAATAATGTTAGTTAAGTTAGTGATTTGCTCTTGTTCTTTCTTACCAAGTGCTGATGGAATAATACTAAATGTATTAGAAATACCATCTCTACAGAAGTCGTAGTTTAGTTTACTTACACTGTTTAAGCTAGCTAAAGCACCTGAGCAGTCTCTACCATGCATTGGGTTTGCACCTGGTGCAAATGGTTCACCCTTCTTTCTTCCGTCTGGAGTATCACCAGTCTTCTTACCATAAGAAACGTTACTTGTAATAGTAAGTACAGATAGAGTAGGAACGGCATCTCTATAACATCTATGAGATTTCAAATTCTTATAGAAATCCTCAACAATCCACTTAGCGATATCATCAACCCTATCATCATCATTACCATATTTTGGATAATCACCCTCAACATCAAAGTGAGTAATAATACCTCTTTCATCTTTCTTAGCAGTAACTTTAGCATATTTAATAGCACTCAAACTATCTGCTAATACACTTAGTCCGCAGATACCAAAAGCCATTAGTCTACCAACATGAGTATCATGTAGACCCATCATTAATCTCTCATAAGCATATCTATCATGCATATAGTGAATACAATTAAGAGTCTCTACATAAAGTTTTGCTACAATTTTGCTACATTTCTTATATGCTTTGATAACTTGGTCGAAGTCAAGAACTCCTTCATCAAAAGCATCTCCGATATTATCAAATACCTTATCACCCTTAACTTCGTCAACGCCACCATTTAGAGCATAAAGTAAAACTTTAGCGATATTACATCTAGCACCAAAGAATTGCATTTGTTTACCCATTTGCATAGCAGATACACAACAAGCAATACCATAGTCAGCGCCATATCTTTCTCTCATAAGGTCATCATTTTCATACTGAATACTATCTGTGTCGATAGAAACTTTAGCACAGAATTCTTTGTAATTTTGAGGCAAATATTTGCTCCAAAGAACTGTGATATTTGGCTCAGCAGAAGGATTTAAGTTATATAGAGTATTAAGAATTCTGAAAGAAGTCTTAGTAATCATATGTCTGCCATCGCTAGAAACACCACCCTCAGATAGAGTTACCCAAGTAGGGTCTCCTGCAAAGATTTCGTTGTATTCTGGAGTACGAAGGTGTCTAACCATTCTTAACTTCATAACGAAGTCATCAATAATCTCTTGAGCTTCAGTCTCAGTGATTTTGCCTTCCTTCAAATCTTTCTCAAAATAAACATCTAAGAAAGTAGAAATTCTACCGATTGAGTTAGCAGCACCAGTTTGCTCTTTAACAGCACCAAGATAGCCGAAGTATAACCATTGAACTGCCTCTTTAGCGTTAGTTGCTGGCTTAGAGATATCATAACCATATCTTTGAGCCATTAATTTAAGACTCTCTAATCCTTCGATTTGTTTCTGAACATCTTCGATTAGCATTAAGTTAGCTTCGTTGATTTCGTCAGAATATAAAGCTAATTTGTCTTCTTTCTTTTTCTCAATTAAGAAGTCAACACCATAAAGAGCAACTCTACGATAGTCACCTATAATTCTTCCTCTGGAATAAGCATCTGGAAGACCAGTGATGATTCCTGTGTGTCTAGCCTTTCTCATAAGAGGGCTATATACTCTAAATACACCATCGTTGTGTGTTGTTCTGTATTGGAATTGATTAAGAACATTATCGGAAACTTTAGTGTTAAATGCCTTACAAGCATTCTTAACCATCTTAAGACCCGAGAATGGACTAACAAGTCTTACAAGAGGTTTAGTTGATTGCAAACCAACAATGATTTCATTCTTCTTGTCTAGATAACCTGGACCATGAGAATTGATTGATGCAGCAGTCTTAGTATCAATACCAACTACACCTTTCTTTTGCTCAATGGCAAGAAGTTTCTCTAACTTAGCATAAACTTTTTTAGTTCTTTCTGTAGGTCCTTGCAAGAAACTTGAATCACCACTATATTGAGTAAAATTCTTAAGCACAAAGTCTTCTACGTTAATTTCTTTCTTCCATTTAGTACCTTTAAAATTGTCCCAATTTGACATAAAATTTTCTCCTTAAAATAAATATTTTCTTAAACTTACAAAGCAAAAATTACAATAATACAATTTAATACTCTTACAGTTTTTGTTTTGCTGTTGAAGATTGTACCACAAAAGTTTTTAAAAGTAAATATATTTAATTAAAAAAATAATTAAATAAAAAAAGATTAGTTTAATGTTATGTATTAAGTTTTCAAAAGTATCTACTCCAAACTTACCCACAACTAAACTAATACTTTTAAATATATCTTATGCAAAATTTGTCAAATTATTTACAAAAGTATACAGATTACTCCACCTTTACCTTCGTTAACAATTCTTCGCATTGTTTTGCACATTTTCTTCATAGCTTCTTGAGAAACAGATGCAAGTTTATTGTGCAAACCCTCATTGACCATAATATTAAGACTTGTGCCAAATAGTTTTGTTTCCCAAATACTCTCAGGATTACTCTCAAACTGGCTAAGCATATTCTTAACCAATTCCTCAGATTGCTGTTCTGTCCCAACCAAAGAATTGACTTCTGTGTCCAAATCTATCTGCATAATGTGTAGACTTGGCGCACTTGCACGAAGCTTAACTCCATACTTACTACCCTGCTTAATTATCTCAGGAGTCTCTAGAGTCATTTCTTCTAAAGTCGGTTGAACCACACCATAGCCATTCACTTTTACTTGTTCTATTGCTTCTTTGAATTTATCATACTGCTTTTTTGCAATACTCAACTCTCTAATGTACGATACTAAGTGATACTCATCTACAATCTCCATTCCGCATTGTTCAGATAAGACTCTGTAGAATAGTTCTGACTTAGGTCTAACATCAATAATAACTTTACCCTCTCCAAGTACAATATCTACACTACTAACAGGCTCAACATCTTCGCTTTCATTAAATAAGGTAATATCACTAGGGATTTCACCAATCTTAACATAACTATCTGTTACTTCTCTGACTTCTGTAATTATGTCTTTAATAATCCTGTTATCATAAGGCAAAGCGTTCATCCATTTTGGCATTTTTACACAAATTTTGGATATAGGAAAAGCTTTTAAAATCTCCGCAAATAAGCCATTTATTTCACTTTCTCCCATAGCACTAATATCCATAGGCATAACAGAGGTTTGGTACTTCTCTCCCATAGCTTTGGCTAAGTTAACAGTCTCTGGGCTACTAGGGTGGGCAGAGTTAAGCAAAATTACATAAGGCTTGCCACTTTTATTTAAGTTTGCAACCACCCTTTCTTCCGCCTCCAAGTAATCTTCTCTGGCAATACCAGTAATACTACCGTCAGTAGTAATCATAACCCCAATTGTTGAGTGCTGAGAAATAACCTTGTCAGTACCAATCTCTGCCGCTTTATCAAACGGCATAGCATCTTCGCTCCATGGAGTATTGACCATTCTTGGCTTGTCATTTTCTTCATGACCAAGTGCACCTTTGACCATATAGCCAACACAATCAATCATTCTTACATTAAATGAGACTCCCCCATCAATATTAACTTTTACCGCTTCATTTGGCAAAAATTTTGGCTGGGTGGTCATAATGGTTTTGCCATCACCAGACACTGGCATCTCATCAATAGTTCTCTCTAAGTCGTACTTATCATCAATATTAGGAAGCACGACCGTATTTAGAAATTTGGTAATAAAAGTGCTTTTGCCTGTTCTAACTGGGCCAACTACACCAATATATATGTCGCCATTAGTTCTTTGGGCGATATCTTTGTATACATCATAGTCCATTTTGAAAAATTTTTCTCCTTTAATATTTTGTCTACAATATACCTATTCTTAATTTCCCGAAAATATACCTGAGCTTAACCAAAAAAAATCCTCCCTGACAAGAATTGTCAAGAAGGATTGAGTAGTTATCAGCTATTCAGTTATATTTAAGACGATTTTCTATGCCAATAATACCCTACATAAGTGCTAACCAAACAGGTCGCGGCGGTAGTGTAATTGGTTATTAAATCTTCACTAATTACTAAAGAGGAATCGGTTGATGTAGAGCTACTACTATAGTACCAATTAGAACCAATGCCATTGAAGTTAACTCCCGACTTGCCATCACCATTAGTGATTCCATCGTCAAGATATGAACAATAAGCAAAAGCACTCTTACCAATATATTCGCATTGAGAACCTGTGGCAAAGTCTACATAGACTATGTGTGGGGCAGTCGAAGTGGAAGTTCCGCTAAATAAATAATCAGGGATTCTTTCTACATCTGCACCTATATAGATAGAAATCTTAGATGTCGAACTTCCGGCACTACTAAATGGATATATTGCTGAAGTTGGATCTACACACTCTATTGCATTGTAATATATAGAAACATCTGTTGAAGCACTTGTTCCTAGTTCATAAAAAGCATGTTCACCTATAGATTGTACACCTTCACCTATCTGTAAAGTAGCAACTTTAGTACAATTATAGAAAGCTCTTTCTCCTATTGTTTCCACACTATCTGGCAAGTTTACATCTATCAAATCTTCACTAAAATAAAATGCATACTTTCCTATCTCCGTACATTTATTACCCAAGAAGGTAAGTGTTCCTATTTCTGGTGAATTTGATGTTGTCGCACTACCAAATAGATATGCAGGTATTCTTTCTACCTCTTCTCCAATAGTAAGAGATATTAATGACGAAGCTGAAAACCCTGCCTTAAAAAAAGGATAATTTGAAGAACTTGGATCATTACAAGTTTTGGCATTATATACTATTTCTTCCAGATATACTAGATACCGAAACGCATCTTCACCTATACTACTAACATTTTTACCAATGGTTAACTTTGTAATATTATGAGCATTGTCTATTATCCACTCGGGATCGTTATTCAACAAATTATTTGGAACACTTGTAACAGAATCTCCAATTACTACTTCACAACCATCGCTAACACTATAACCTAACAAACAGATCTGGTGTTTGTTTCCTGAAAAGTTCTCACAACTAATTGCGTTATATTCAAATTTTGAAACATTAATACAATTATGAAAAGCTTTTTCTCCAATACTTTTTACATTTTTACCAATTACAATCTTTGTAATCAATTGACAAGAACTAAAAGCAAACTTCCCAATCGTTTCTACTGAATCTGGAATAATCAACTCACCGCCAATATAACCATCTTTAGCTGGTCCGCCAAACAAATATGGTGGAATATCTTTTACCTCGTTACCTATAATAAGTCTATATCCTCCAGTATCTTCATAATCCTTTCCCAAATTCTGGAAAAGCGTGTAACCTAAATTATATTCACAAGATATGGCATCGTAATATAAGGTTTTAACCCCTACCATATTGTAAAAAGAAGTACTCGTAATACTTACAATATTCTTAGGAATATTTAAAGTCTTAATATTGGAACAATATCGAAAAGCAAACGTTCCTACTTCTACAACACTTTCACTTATATATACTTTTTCTAACCCGTAACTTCTTGTTGCACTGCTTGATGTCTCCGTGTCACTTACGCCATCAGCAAACTTTTCTCCTATATGTGTAATGTTTCTTCCAAAATACAACTCTGTAATTAAATTACCCCAGTCAGAATCCCAATCAAATAGATTGCCTACTGTATATGTAACTGGCCATTGTTTTTCACCTTTAGTTCCATCATTGTATGTATCATGTATACGCAGTCTTCCGTTAGATGGTGCGGATGCTATTACATTTAGTTCATCTTGAGTCCATTGATAATCATCTGCATTTACTTTATAATACGAATCATCACCAAAGCCATCACCGTCAGTATCTGTTCCAGAATTAACAAACTCATAAAATCCTTTCGGCAAATTCGCCTCAATCGGATATGGGTTATAATAGAAGTTTAGTTTTGGCGGGT
>CAZVVP010000005.1:0-10674 GCA_964630515.1 uncultured Christensenella sp.
CCCTTTGAACAATGGCTAGTGCAGCTAGTAATGAAATGGCAAAACTTCCACCATAACTAAAGAATGGTAATGGTACCCCAGTAAGTGGAATTACCCCTAAAATACCGCCCAAATTGACAAATATATGAATAAATATGTAAGTCGCAATACCTAAACACATATATCTTCCTCTTAACGTAGAAGCCTTAGAGGAGATATCTAAGATCCGATATAAAAGCCAAGCATACAATATAAAGATAAAGGTTATTCTAACTACGCCATTTTCTTCAGCTAATATTGCAAAAGCTGAATCGGTATGAGGTTCTGGAATATATGAGTATTTTTGTTTACTTTTACCAATTTTTATGTTAATATATAGATATGAAAAATTTAAATAGAAACACTACTATTTTTGAATTTAAAGAAGAGATAAAACAAATAGAAGATTTTCCTAATTTAGAAGATTTTTTAATTTGGGCACATTTGCATAGAACTAATTTAGTTTCAGCTTTTAACTATCTAATCTATTTATTAAAAAAATATAAAAAATTATAAAAAAATTCTTAAGAGGTAAGTCTTAAGAATTTTTGCTATCTATATTATCTAACATTTCTTTGTTATAGTCGTTAAGGATTTTTATAACATAATCTTTTAGGGGAATGCCTTTGGAAATGACTGGTGTTAAGTTAAGTCCAAACCAAAGCATCTTGTCTTCTTCTCCCATTTTGTCGCCTAAGAAAGTCGCATTAGATAACTTTCTACCAACAACTGCTTTAGCGAAATTCTGAGAATGTTCTGCCATTGTGTCGTATACGCCAATTAGTCTTGATTGAATCTCTTTGTTATCAGAAATATCGAAGTTAACTCTATATCTTTCTGGCAACCAATCTAGAGACCTAAATATTTCGCAACCATAAAGAAGTCTTGGCCTACTTTCCTCAGGAAGTGCTAAAATTGCTTCAATAACTTTAAGTGCTAATCTGACGTGAGATAAGTTTCTATCAAAAATATTATGAGTATATACAACATCAGGGTTAATATCAAGAATTATTTTCTGTAATTCTTTAACTATCGTTGTGTTATCTAAATCTTCAATATCGCTTTGAGATTTTTTTAACAAAATCAAATCTTCATACTCACCAATTTGACTTGCACGAGCTTGTTCTTGATTTCTTGTCTCCATAAGTTCTTTGTCTGAACAATCAGCGTATTTTCCTATCTTGTTACAGTTAGAAGCGTCTCCAACAACACAAGCATAGAAAGCATATTTCTTGCTTCCATAGGCTTTAAGGACACCGTCCATTGCCATTAATTCAATGTCATCATGATGTGATGCAATTGCAAGTAAATTAGTTGTAGCAGGAACTTTTGTTTCCATAACTTTTATTACCTCTTAGAAAAAACAAAATTTTGTTTTGTATTTTTACTTTTTTTATTATACCATATCTCTTTCAAAAAAGCAATAGAAAGTGAAAATATGGCATATCATACCCAGTACATTATATGATTTTGTACCAATACTAGTGTATACCAATTGCCTTGATTTGCAAAACAAATATTCTAATAAATTATCCCAAAATTTATACTTTTTGCTAATTTTGAGATGTTTTTCGATTTGTCAAGTATTTTGAGTATCAAGATGATATTTTGTCTTTTTCTTATTTAGTTTTATCAAAAACGCTATATCATATTCTTCCCAAATTCTTGAGTGCAATTGTATATTATATATATAGAGAGATATTTTTACAGCAAAAGTGTTGCAAAATATTTTTTTTATGATATAATACTTAAGCGATAATTCAAGTTATGCGGAATTTTTTTGCATAATTAAAGATAATCTTATAAGATTATCTGTTGATTATCTACTGGCTATAAATGAATTATAGCCCAAATGACCATAGGAGGTAAAAAACAGATGAATAAGTACGAATTGCTTACAATTCTTCCTGCTGCTATTACTGATGAGCAAAAAGAAGCAACTATTGACAAGTATATCAAGTTAATAGAAGCTAACAAGGGAACTATTAGCGTTGTAAACAAATGGGGCATTAAGAAATTCGCTTACCCTATTGACTACAAGAGCGAAGGTTATTATGTTTTGCTAGAATTTGAAGCAGAAGCTGAATTACCTAACAAGATTGATGCATTAATGAGAATTGATGAATGTGTTGTTAGAAGTCTATGCTTAAAGAAGTAATCTAGGAAACATGATTTTAGAAAATAAATGATTTTATAGGAGTAGCTATGAACAAAGTTATTTTAATTGGTAATTTAACCAAAGACCCTGAAATTACAACTACTAATAATGGTGTTGCTGTATGTCGTTTTACTTTAGCAGTATCTAGAAGATATGCTAATAGCGAAGGCGAAAGAGAAACAGATTTCATCAATATTGTTGTTTGGAGAAATGCGGCAGAAAATTGCCACAAGTTCCTAAAGAAAGGTAGCAAAACTGCAGTTGTAGGAAATTTGCAAACTAGATCTTATGATGCAAACGACGGATCTAAGAGATATATTACAGAAGTTGTAGCTGAAGAAGTAGAGTTTATCTCAACAAAGAATGATTCTACTGCTACTAAATCTGAAGATGAAGTTGCAAAACTAGAACCTATCACTGATGACAATCTACCATTTTAATTAAATAAGTAATAGTTGTTAAATTCAACTAAATTAAGAATTTAAAAAAGGAGATTAGAAATGAGCGAAGAGATTAAGAGCAAAGTTAACGAAGAAGTTAAAGAAGAAAAAGTTGCTCCTAAGAAGTTTAGAAAAACCGGCAAGAAAAAAGTTTGCGGTTTCTGTGCTGATAAATTAGAAGTTATTGATTACAAAGATGTAAACAGACTAAAAAAATATATCACAGAGAAAGGCAAAATCTTACCTAGAAGACAAACTGGTACTTGTGCTAAACACCAAAGAGAACTAGCAACTGCTATCAAGAGAGCTAGATTCATGGCACTTATACCTTATGTTGGTGAGTAATTAATTTATATATGTACTTTTTCTTTGATGTCAAAGAAAAGTACCCAAAAGAAACCACTGGGGTTGGGATTCCCCAGACCCACAAACCCTTAACTACAAGGATTTATAATAAAGAAAACCCCTACAAACACATTTCTGTAAGGATTGATAGAGGGGTATAAAAACTTTGAAACAAAATTCGTTTCAAAGTTTTTTTATTATATATAATTTAATTTAAAAATTAAAAGCAAGAGCTCTACAAACTTTTTTATAAGGATTAAAAGAAAATTGACCTTTTTAAATGCTTTTGATTAGGGGTATTTTTTTACATTGGGTTGGGAATCCCCAGACCCACAAACCCTTAACTATAAGGATTTATAATAATGAAACCCCTACAAACGCTTTATTAAAAGTGGAAGTAGGAGTTTTTTGTTTTTTAGATAGTGAAGATATACAAAATTTACGATGTAATTATTTAAAGTAAATATATTTATAGAGGATTTGTGTTTTTTACTTAAACTCAAAAAATAATTTATATATAGTTATTGCTTATTAATTTATTTGATAAAAAAAGGTCATAGCGACCTTTTTTTAAATCTCTTTTCTGTCTTGGATTGCTTTTGTTAGGGTGACTTCGTCCGCGTATTGCAAGTCACTACCCATTTGTATTCCTTGAGCGATCCTTGTTACTTTAACGCCTAAGGGCTTTAGAATTTTTGCAATATATGTGGCGGTGACTTCGCCTTCGATGTCTGGGTTTGTTGCCATTATTACTTCTTCAATTTCGTCATTACTGACTCTCTCTAGAAGTTCTTTGATGCGGATATCATCAGGTCCGCGATTCTCCAAAGGACTTATTGTTCCGTGCAAAACATGATAAAGTCCCTGAAAATGCTTAGATTTCTCAATCGCTCTTACATCTTTAGGTTCTTTAACTACACATATTACTTTGCTATTTCTAGTTTCACAAATATTACAAACATCTTTGTCAGTAAAGTTGCCACAAACACTGCAATATTTAAGATTTCTCTTTGCATCAACCAAATTCTTGGCGAAATTCTCAACAGTGTCCAAATCCATATTAATAATGGAGTAGGCGTATCTTTCCGCTGTTTTTGCACCAACAGAAGGAAGGCAAGTAAAAGAATTGATAAGGTTTTGCAAAGATTCTATTGTATCGTTATTCATAAAAAATTATATTTTAGAACATTCCTTGAGGAAGTCCAGTGTTTCCTTTTAGTTCTTTTTCTAATGTGTCTGCTTTAGCCAAAGCTTCGTTTGTTGCAGCAACAATTAAATCTTCTAGCATTTCTACATCATCTGGGTCTACTGCCTCAGGTTTAATCTTAATGCTAGTTATCTTGCCATTTCCTAGACAAGAAACTTCTACCATTCCACCGCCAGCAGTTGCAGTCAAAGTTGTGTTTGCTAACTCCTCTTCAGCCTTTTCTAATTTCTCTTGCATTTCTGATTGCATTTTTTGAGCTTGTTTCATAAGGTTTTGGATATTCATTCCGCCACCAAATCCACCTGGTTTATACATAATTTATCTCCTTAAAAAATTTTTTTATTTTTATATAAATTTGACAAAATTTCCAAACAATTCCTTAAGTCTTTTTACATTCTCAGCTTGCAATTCTTTGGATTTATCTTCCTTTAATTGTACTTTAATTTGTAGGTTAGAGTCAAATTTTTGTATGTAATTATTAAATAATTCCAAATTTTTCGACAAATTCAAGTCTTGGAAATTGACAATATTATCGCAGACGATTACAAAGTCGTTATCTTCTACATAATAATCTTTTATATTCGTGAGCATTGCAAAAAGTAAATTATCTTTGCTTTTTCTCACTTCTTTAAGCAAATTGCCTAGAATAACATCTTTATTGAATCTAGTGCTTGAAATATACACATCTTCCTTGCTGTTATTTGTATCAAAAGGTGTTAAATCTGGCTGTTTTGTTGAGGTTGTTATTTCGCTAGTCGTAGGTTGTGTAAGGTCTACATCTTTATTTATACGATTCTTCTTAGGGATACTCTCCAGCGATTAATTTTGCTTCCATTTCTTTAATTTTGTTTTCTAGTTTTTCGATTTGGTCGTTTTCTTCCATTAAAGACAAAATTGTTATTTCAAATAACGACTTTGCATCAGTTGTGTATCTAAATTCTTGTTCCATGCTAGCAAGTTTTGACAGAATCTTAATTATGACTTTGTTATCAATATCTTTTGCCAAACTAGACATCTTAGCAAATATATCTTCTGGAATAGATAGAAGAGTGCTGGCATTACTACAATTTTTGATAATAGACAAATCTCTCACAAAAGAAACTAAATCTTTGTTAAGTTGAGCAAAGTTTTTGCCTTTGCTAGACAAGTCGTTAAGAAGGTTAAGTGTTTTGCCTGAGTCTTTTGAAATTATACTTTCTGTAAGTTCAACTAATATCTCTTTGCTTGTAATTCCTGCAACATCAAGAACGGAAGCATAAGTTAAGTGTTTTCCGCTAAAGGCTATACACGATTCTGCAATAGATAGGGTATCTCTTACACTTCCTTCGCCAAGGCTTGCAATTAGCTTAACGGCAGACTCTTCGTAAGTTACATTTAGAGTATCTAGAATTTCTTTAAGCTTAGTTGCAAGAAGGTCAGGGGATACAAGCCTAAAGTCAAATCTTACACATCTACTAAGAATAGTTTGAGGAAGTTTCTGAACCTCAGTTGTGGCAAGTATAAATACAACATATTTTGGTGGTTCTTCCAAAGTCTTAAGAAGGGCATTAAATGCACTTTCTGATAACATATGTACTTCGTCAATGATATATACTTTGTACTTTGAGATTGTTGGGGGATAGATAATACTTTCTTTGATATCTCTAATATTGTCTACACCATTATTAGATGCAGCATCAATTTCAAAAATATCTAAGTTATCTGCACTTTGCAAACTCAAACACGCTTGGCATTTGCCACAAGGAATCCCGTTATTAGAGTCTGTACAATTTATTGCTCTAGCAAAAATTTTTGCAATACTTGTCTTTCCAGTACCTCTTGTACCAGAGAATAAATAAGCGTGAGAAATTTGGTCGTTTTTGATTTGATTTTTCAGTGTTGTTACTATATGGTCTTGACCAAATACTTGTGTAAAAGTTTGTGGTCTAAATCTTCTATATAAGGCTTGATGTTCCATTTTGTTTGCTCCTAAGATTTTGTTAACTTTTGACAAAAAGTATTAATTTTCTGTCATTATATATTTATTTTTGTTCTAATTCTTGCAATTGCATTCTCTACACTCTTTAAGCTAATATGTAAAGTTTCTGCAATTTCTTTTTGTTTTAAACCTTGCAATTGCAGTTTCAAAATATCAAACTCCATATCGCTTAGTTTAAGTCCAACTTCTTTAATTGCATAGTTAAGTGCTTCTTCATCGATGACTTGTTTTTCAGGTGTTTTGTTATCGCTTTCAAATGGGATATATTGAGTGTTTCCATCATCTGTCATAATTTCAATTTCCCCTTGATTGTTAAGAGGAATTGTGTCAGAATTAATTTTTTGTTTATGCGAATTTAGTCTCCGTAGATAGTTAATTAATTCGTTGTCTATGACATGACTCACAAATGTTGAGAATTTCGAAGTTTTGAAATCATAAGAAAGAATACTTTTGTATACTGCAAGTCTGCCACACTGAATTAGTTCTGGGTAGTCGAAACTATAGTAGTAGTATCCTTTTGCTTTGACTTTTGCTTCTATTATATTTTCGTATAATTTGATTACTTGATTACAAGCGTACATATCTCCATTTTTCGCTTGGGTAATAAGTTCTTTTTCATCTAACATGGATTTTTCCTAAAAAAGTTATTTCTTTTTACTAGTAAATACAGTATTAATGGCAATCCCTGTTGCTACAGAGGCGTTAAGGGAGTTGATTTTGCCACACATAGAAATAGTTACAACTTTATCGCAAAGTTTCTTGGTTAATTCACTTGTGCCAAAACCTTCTGATCCAATTACGATTGCGGTGTTTCCGCTAAAATCAGTTTTGATAATATCTTCGCCACCTAATTCGCAAGCATAAACCCAAACATTTTGTTCTTTTAAGTATTTAATAGTGTCATTGATATTAGTTACTTTTGCTACTTTCACATAAGCAGTTGCTCCTGCACTTGTTTTGATAACTGTTTCGTTAACAAAGCAAGCACGATTCTTGCCAATTATAATTCCATCTACGCCAAAGCACTCCGCAATTCTAATAATGCTACCCAAATTATGTGGGTCCTCAATTCCGTCTAGTATAAGAATAAAAGCTTCTTTGTTCTGACTTCTAGACACATTAAGTATTTCATCAACAGTGCTGTATTTGAATTCGCTTGCTTCTGCAATTATTCCTTGATGTTTGTTTGTTGCAGAATATTTGTTAAGAATTGCATTGTCTACAAATTGAATTTTTACTCTCTTTGATTTGGCAAGATTAATTATTTCTTGAAAGGTCTTGTCTTTGGAGTTATTGCTTGCAATTATTTTCTCAATAGTAAGTCCGTTGAGTAAGGCTTCTTTAACTGCATTTCTTCCTTCAATTTTCATAAGTATTTAAACTCCTTTATTTAAGCGATTCTGTTATTGCATTATATCCAAGTTGCATTAATTCATTGAGTCTATTAGTATTGCCAGTCAGATAAAGATATCCAAGTAAGGCTTCAAAGCCTGTTGCTCTCTTGTAGTCTACAACTTTAGCATTTTTTGCAATATTATTAGTTTTGTAATTTCTTGCCCTTTTGTAAATTCTCAGTTCTTCTTCTGACAAAATACTCTCAATATGTTTAATAATCTCACTTTGTCCACTTGCTTTGACATAAAGAGTGGAAAGTTTGTGTTCATCTGTAGGTTTTAGATTATCTGCACATACAATTTTTGTCCTAATATAAAGGCTAAAAACAGAATCTCCGACAAAGGCTAAGCTTTGAGGATTGAGATTGATAGCAACTGATTCTTTCAAATTATCTATATCTAGCATCTTTTGTCCTTAAAAATACATTCTTCTCAAGCGTATTATAGCACAAATATTTGAATTAGTCTACTTGATTTCTCATCTTAATGAAAGGAAGGCTGAGGGATAGTTTCCAAAATGCTTGAAATTATTTGTATTTTCACATATTTTGTGAGATAATAACGCTAGTTGACTGGGAAATTTTTACATAAACAATTCTTGTCGACGAATATTTACTTTATAGGGAAAGTTACATGGAAATTAACGAATTATTAGCTCAAGAGTTTAGTTTAACTCTTAATCACACAAATAATATTATTACACTTATGGATGAAGGGGCTACTGTACCATTTATTGCAAGATATAGAAAAGAGCTTACTGGTAGCTGTGACGACCAGACTTTAAGACTATTTGCAGATAGACTTGCTTATCTTAGAAATTTGGAAGATAGAAAGAACTCTGTTATTAATTTAATTACTGAGCAAGGTAATATGACAGATGAGATAATGCAAGCACTAGAGGGCGCTAGTACTCTTACAGAAGTTGAAGATATATACAGACCATTTAAACCTAAAAAGAAGACAAGAGCAAGTGTTGCAATTGCTAAAGGCTTACAACCTTTAGCTGATGCAATGCTAAAACAAGACAAAAAAGTAGATTTGCTTGTCCTTGCTAATGACTTTATTTCTGAAGAGAAGGGGGTTGTATCGGTCGAAGAGGCGATGCAAGGTGCTAAAGATATTGTTGCAGAAATGATGTCAGACAATGCAAATGTGAGAAAAGTATTAAGAGATATGCTTGTTAAGAAAGGCTTTATGAAATGCAAGCTTGTAGAGGACCAAGAGAATGCCTTTGTTTATGAGACATACAAAGACTACAATAGCCCAATTAACAAAATGCCATCTCATAGAGTTCTTGCAATCAATCGTGGTGAGAACGAAAAATGTTTGAAAGTCTCATTAGAGTTGAACGAAGAATTAGCATTGGGCGTGCTTCATAGAGAATTTATTAAGAAAAATTCCCCATACGAAGAATTACTTAAGGAAGTTGCTCAAGACTCTTACGATAGGTTGATTTTCCCAAGTATTGAGAGAGAAGTTAGAAATGAGTTAACAGATGGCGCAAATGAGCAAGCAATCAAGATGTTTGAGGTCAACTTAAAGCCTCTACTTATGCAAGCACCACTTAAAGACAAAGTTATTCTTGGTCTAGACCCAGCATATAGAACTGGTTGTAAAATTGCAGTAATTGATAGTCATGGAAATGTTTTAGACACTGCAGTTGTATATCCAACACCTCCACAAAACAAAGTGGAAGAGGCAGAAATTACACTTGCTAAGCTTATAGATAAGCACCAAGTAGATGTAATATCTATTGGAAACGGAACAGCAACTAAGGAAAGTGAAATTTTTGTAGCTAATTTAATTAAGAAAATGAAGAGAAAAGTTACTTATGCGGTTGTTAATGAGGCAGGTGCATCTGTATATAGTGCTAGTAAACTAGGAGCTATGGAATTCCCTACTTTTGATGTTGCGCTTAGAAGTGCAGTTTCTATTGCAAGAAGGTTACAAGATCCGCTTGCAGAACTTATTAAGATTGATGTTAAGAGTATTGGGGTTGGGCAGTATCAACATGATATGCCACAAAACAGACTAACAGAAGTTTTGGAAGGTGTAGTTGAAGATTGCGTTAATGCTGTTGGTGTAGATGTTAATACAGCAAGTCCAAGTCTACTTACTTATGTATCAGGACTTAATGCAGGAATTGCTAGAAATATCGTAGAATACCGTAAGATGAATGGGAAGTTTGAAGATAAACAAACTTTACTTAAAGTGTCTAAGTTAGGAAACAAAGCATACGAACAATGTGCTGGTTTCTTAAGAATTACTGATGGAAAGAATGTGCTAGACAATACAGGTGTACACCCAGAGAGCTTTGGGGCGGTTGAGAAGCTACTTGCGTTATTTAATATGACCAAAGCAGATGTTGCTAATGGCAATGTAAAACATTTGCCAGAGCTTGTAGCAAGCAAAGGAGAGCAAAGTGTTGCTGATGAGATTGGTGTTGGAGTTCCAACATTGCAAGATATCATTGGTGAATTAACAAAACCTGGTAGAGATATTAGAGATGAATTGCCAAAGCCAGTACTAAAAAGTGAATTACTTGGAATTGAAAACTTGAAACCTGGAATGGTTATAGATGGCGTGGTTAGAAATGTTATTGACTTTGGTGTATTTGTGGATATATCTGTTCACCAAGATGGACTGGTTCATGTTTCAGAAATAAGTAAAGATTATATCAAACACCCAAGTGAAGTTCTTAAAGTTGGCGATCAAGTAACAGTTAAAGTTATTGGTGTTGATGTTGATAAAAAAAGAATTTCTCTTACAATTAAGGGTGTAACTGAAGAGGATTTGGCGAATAGAGTAGGTGAGCTTCGTTAGTTACAAAAATTATCCCTCACTGACGTTCGAAGTCAAATTTTTGTAACTAACTCAGCTCTGGGAGATAAGGTTGAGATAACAAAAAAAATAATAATTCTGCAAAAATTATCCCTCACTGTCGTTCGAAGTCAAATTTTTGTAACTAACTCAGCTCTGGAGGATAAGGTTGAGATAACAAAAAAATATATTAAATCTGCAGAAATTAGCTATCACTGTCGTTCGAAGTCAAATTTTTGTAACTAACTCAGCTCTGGAGGATAAGGTTGAGATAACAAAAAAAAATAATAATTCTGCAAAAATTATCCCTCACT